>JBOHRM010000283.1:0-8606 GCA_050732715.1 Longimicrobiales bacterium | reverse complement strand
CCTGTGACCCGCGGCTTAGAAGGCGCGGCCGGCCCGAAAATACCCGAAAGGCCGAATCCGTAAGTCCTTGTAAATCAACGATGCTTCGGTTTTGCTTCGCAAGCCGGCGCAAGCCAGCGCAACCCCGTTTGTCACCGCTATTGTCACCGCTACGGCCCGACCGAACCCGATCGTCACGGAAACTTAACGGGTCCCCCGGTCGATCGCCAGCCTACCGGAACAGCCTTCCGAGCAACCCGCCTGTCAGCCGGCCCGCGGCCCGCCGCGCGATGAGCCGGGCGATCGTGCCGCGGCGGATGGCGTCGATGTCGCCGAGGATCCGGGCGAGCGTGTAGAGCAGGCTACGCATCATCGCCCTCCGCGGGTTCCCACTTGCGAACCGCTTCCTCGTGCCTGGCGAGTAGCGCCTCGATCTGATCCTGCGAATGCCCGCGAGCTGCAAGCGCGGTGCGTGCCTTGGCCAGCGCGCGGTCGAGCAAGTCTTCCTCCTCCTCATCGAGGCGACGCTCGAGCATCCGGATCGGCGCGTTGGACACGACCTCGAGCGGCGCGAGCCATTCGCCGCCCCACGCGAAGTGGTCGGTGTGTCGAATCTCGTTCGTGTCCCGATTCCACAGCGTGACCTGTTCCTCATAGCGGTAGGCGTCGAGCGATCCGTCCGGCAAGTCCAGCTCGAGCACCGTGTCGCCTATCGGGTCGTGGATCGGCATCGTCGGCATCCGCTCCCAGACCCGCGGGTCGAGATCGGGCTCGCCCGGCGGCGGTAGCCACACGTCCTCGCCATCGACCCAGAGCCCGGTGACATGAAACCTGAGCGTAGGATTGAAGTCACCGCGCGGGTCGGCGAGCAGCCGGACGCCCTCCATCGATGCGGCGACGTAGACGACATCCTGCTCGCCAAGCCCATGCGCGAGGATCTCGACGGCACGCTCTCGCGTCGTGTCGTGATAGGCCTTCACGTTCACCCCTCCGCGCCACAGAGCAACCCGAGCAACGCGCCCATCACTTCCGGCCGACTGTGACACCGACTTGCAGCTCCGGCACGTCGTTGAGAGGTACGTCCATGCCGCGCGCAACGCCGGCTAGGAGAATCGCCATCGCGTGCTGGTCGTCCCGGGCGAACCCTTCGAGCCCACGCGTGACACCGCTCTTTCGCCGCGCTTCGTACCGTGCGGCCAGGCACGCAGCGAAGCCGAGAAACTCGAGGTCGCCGTCACCGGCGTAGAACGTCGTTTCCTGCTGTTCCTGCGTTGTCATCGTCACCCTCCGCGCGCGAGTCGGTCCGCCAGAGCTTCACGAGCTCCGCCGCCCGCTCGCGCGCCAGCCTTCGCCACGGCAACGTTCAGCGGACGCGGGCCTTCGCCCTGGCCTGGTCGAGTAACTGCTGCAACCTGCGGTCGAACATCACATCTACGGTCTCCCCGCCGGGGTTCTCGATGGGGTATTCCTCTTCCTTATCGCTGCCCGTTTCGGCCCGGAAGCAGATCATGTTCACGCCAGCGCTGGGGACGGCGCCCGACGTCCCCATGGCCGGGACGCTTCCGTAGGTCCGGACGCGCCAGGTCACGCCGTCTTTATCGGTCCATTCGCGGCCCATCGCTTTCTCGTCATAGGCAGCCTTGTAGGCGATCGAGAGCCGGTGAGCGAACTCCTCGAGAGAACGGCCGCGTTGACGGGCGAGCTGTATCAACTTTGGCTGCCACCCGACCGGCGGGCGACGGTGCGCCGTGTTGTCTGGAGCGAGCCGCGCTTGCTTCACTGCCGCATACGAGACGCCTAGCGCATCGGCAATCTCGTTCAATGTCACGCCGCCCGCGAGCAGGCCATCCGTGGCTTCGTTGAAATTCATTCTGTAACTCATATGGTTGACTTGTCGTGCTCTGTATACTATCATGGTTACGGCAGGGGCAAAAAGCAACCCCACGGCCTGATCACGCTTGGCGGCAGAGTCAGACCGTGGGGCCACAGGACAGCCCGGAGGCCGCCCGCTTCATCCTACCCCTGCCGCGGCCTCCGGGTCAACCTCTCGGAGGTTACCCATGCAGCAGGCTTGGACCGGCCCGCCCGCCGAAGCGCCCGAGCTCGTCACCGCGTTCACCAAGATCGGCATCGTGGCAATCGGCTTCAGTGTCGATGCGCTCGGCCGCATGACGCTGTTCGTACCCAGCGAGCACGCGCGCGAAGCCGCGAAGCTGATCGCCGCGATCGAGCTGCTCGACGTCGTCTCCGCCCGACGTCGCGTGAGTGACGCGTCCATGTTCCGAGGCGGCCGTGGGATCGGAGGTGTCGCGTGAAGCCGATCTTCACCGGCCCGCGCCGGCAGGCCTCGATCCTGGCCAGGATGCTCCGTGCGCAGCACGTCGAGGCCGTCATGATGTTCACGGAGGCGGCCGGCCAAGGCGCCGTGTACGTGCCCGACGACACCGATGCCGAGGACCAACGCGCCATCGACCGCGCCATCGAGGCGAGCGAGATCGAGTATGACGCGGAAGGGAGGAACGAATGAGCGCGCCGCTATGGGAACTTGTGCAGGCCGGCGTGTGGCGCGCTCCGACGCTCGACTCCGAGGGCTATCACCGTCTGATTGTCGTTGGCCACGACAGCCGCGTGATCTGCTCGCCGCGAGTGTTCGACCTCGAGGACGAATGCGCGCAGGTGAGCCACTGGGAAAGGCGACTCGCCGAGATGGCGGGGGGTGCACTATGAGACGCCGTGGTCGGATCGCCGGCTGGGAGCTTTACGGACCCGGCGTTTTCAAGAGTCAGCATCTCGACGAGGACGGCTTCCACAACCTGATCGCGGTGGGGGCCGATTACCGCGTGATCCAGACAGCGCGGGTTTTCGGGCCGGAAGATCAACGCGAGGTCGTGCGGATGCTCCGGCGCATGCTTGCCGAGCGGTTTCCGAACCGTGAGTGACGGTCGTGCTCCGCGCGGAACACATCGGCGGCTCGGGCTTCAGTCCGGGCCGCTCGATTGTGCGATGAACACACGTGATCTCACGGTTGGGCGAGCTGCTTAGAGAGGGCGCGGTCGAACGATTATGCGCTGTGATGAATCGAGCACGGGAAAACGCATCCGTAGCCTATCCGCGGCGCGGCGCCCCGGGCCGCTTTCCCGCGCAGTCTTAGGATCGCCCTCGTGCAGTAGCACGTCGAACGCGAAGTGCCGCGCTAGGATTGTGCGCAGCGCGGAAGGCGTGAAGTAGAAGAGATGATGCCACGTATCGTAATGTTTGCCACGCGATCGCCGTTTCAACCCTGTGCGACCCAGCAAGGTTTTCATGCGTGACGAGATCGACCCGATGTTCGGCGTGCCGATATATACTACGCCGGTTTCTCTTACCAGGCCGCGCACGTACCGCAAGTACGTCGCCGGATCCTTGACGTGCTCGATCACTTGATCCATGAAAACGCAGTCGAAGCGCGCCCTTTCAAAGTCATGCTCGAGAAGGTCACCCGACATGACCGGGACGCCAGTGCGGACGGAGATATCTCGTGCGGATTCTTCATCGACATCGTAGCCTTGAACGGACCAGCCTCGATCAAGTGCGACCTCGATTTCGAGACCGTCGCCCGAGCCAATAGACAAGAGACGACCCGGCGATACGAACCGCTCGACTATGGCCAGATTGCGGTCTTTCGTTTGGCGGCGCCGCCATCGTCGCTCGGCGCTGTGCGCGCCTTCGACCTCGTCGATGTACCGCGCGTAGAACGCCTGCAGCGCGTCATTAGTGTATTGAGGGTTCATCAGCCGGATGCCGCACTGAGGACACCGGGCGATCTTGATTCCCCATGCGTCTCGGTCGAAATCAGCGAGTCGATCGCTACGGCAAAGCGGGCACGCGGCGAGCGGCGCATCGAATTCCGGCGCCGGTGCGTTCCTGGCCATTATCTGCGCTAGCCAAGGAGCTGAACTCTATTCAACCCGGAGCTCGAACGGTTCCGAAAACTTCACGGAATCCGGCAGATTGCCGCGGCCACTGCTCAGCGCCAAAACGCCAACTCGGTACATGCCAGCCACAGGCTCAGTCCACGCGCCTGCATGAGCCTCTTCGCGAGGCGAGACGTCCCATTCAAGCTCGAGCTGCTCACCTGGCAGAATCTCGGTCCTGGGGGTTGGCACTAGGGAACATATCCGATACCAGACGCCTCGCCACTCTGAGTCCTTCGCTCGGTCTAGTACATCACCGCAGGGTGTGTAAAAGAGGCTCTCCGTTCCGGTATTCTCGACCGTGACGAGAATGGAAACGCGCGCATGCTCTTTGACTTGAGCCTCAGCTCGGACATTCACGACCTCATGGGCCATGCTGTCAAGGGATGCTGGCGTCGTACAGGACCCGGCGACGAGCCCCATGATTATGGCAATGAGCGGCCGCTCGACTAATCGTAGCATGGGTCACCTCCACGCCTCGGCGTTCGGATTCTGTGCAGCTCTTGATGCGACTCGATCGCATCATCGTGGTCCGTCAGGGCGAAGGCTCGAAAGTTCGACCCAGATGAGACTCGACCCTAGACCATGGCGAATAGAAGATATTGCACTGCTCCCCAGGAGGCCTATCGCAGATCATGAGATCGCCCGTGTCCCGATTCATGCGGCCTCCGGCAAAGAGCACACCGGCGGCGAGCATCGTTGATCCGCTTCTGCGAAATACAGGAGCGCCGCTGTCGCCCTGGCCGACTGAAGCACTGGTTATACGGCCAGCACAAAAGACGGCGTATTCATCAGTTGGGTGGCCGTCATTGACCCTTACGGTCATGCATGTGCCTGTATTCGTGCCGCGGGTCCAGCCTGTTGTACGACCCACCTTGTCCGTGAGTTGGCCGGCGAGAACGCCGCCAACGATGATATTGCCAGTGAAAAAGTCGATCGTGCGAGTGCCCGGCCTGTTATTGCGGTCTTGCAGCTCCGTCGTGATCGCGACTTGCCCGCTAATGTCAGCCGAGGTAAAAGCCCGGACGAACATTGCATCCGCGTTGGTGCAACGGTGCGGGTATGTTCCCGGTGGGAACGGGTCTACCGGAGCTCCGCATGATCCTGGAGGTGTCCACGCAGTGTTCCGCCGCACAGTTCCAATGTCATCACGTGGATCGACGTTGCGCTGGTAGATCGTTTCACCCGTGGCTCCGCTGCCGAGCCCAAACCTGGAGCAATGAGACGCCGTAAAGAATCCAACCTCGCCCTCCTGGATTGTCCTGACATTCCAACCCATCGCACACAGGCTGGTTTCGCTCCTAATCTGGTAGCCGGCTACGGCTGGACGGCGCTGTTGTGTCAGATCTGCCAGCATTGAAACTGGCGTCCCGATCTCGATGCGCACTGCGCTCTCAGGAACGCCAGCGGTGGAGAGGACTGCGCGAACGTCCGACCTGGCTCCTGGATGGGCTATTTCGATCGCTACCTGGTTACGGCTCTCATCCGCATCGATGGATAGTAAGGCGTCCACGCCAGAAAGCCGAGAGAAGAGTTGATCCTTCCAAGCCACCAACTCCGAGAATGCATACTCGCCTTGCCGGAGATCGATGTCACTCGAGGCAAGGCCGCTGATTTCAGGAATGCGAGCACGGGACTCGGTGTCAAGCGCGGCATTTCGTAACGCGTTGGTGGCGCCCTGTACATCGCGCGGGTTTCGTACGAACAGCGTGAGGCGTTGCGTGGACGTGTCGACGTACATTCCTCCGAAGCCGGGAAGGTCGCGCTCGATTCGCAGCAACTCGTCTTCGGTGCTCCGTTCCTGGCGCCCAAGGGCCGCGGCACGAAGTTGCTCGCGGGCGTGCAGCACGACATCGATGGCATCGCCCAGACGATCGGCTGGTCCCTCGGTGGAGGGCACATCGGTCAGGTCCGTGCATACGCTCACAAGAAATGCAGCTACAACAGTGATCAAAGCTGATACAGCCGCGCGCTTCGTCATCAGTACCCCCGGTTTGACGTTCGGTGCAGCTTGAACCCTTTCCCCGCAGCGCGTGAGCCACGCGTTCAAATGGTGGCAGTAGGGCGCCACTGCGTGGGCCAAGGGCACGTCCAGGATACGTTTCGGCCGTGCCCCGCGTCAAGCATTTTCTCAACGCGTTGTAATTCAACCGGTTGAGCAGCTCGCTCTGGGCACGTGGTTACCGGTTCCGCGCAGCAACGTTACGCGCACGTGATCCGCCGCTCACCAACGACCCCGCGGCGGCGCGAACGACCACGGACGGGATGTACAACCCCTCGCGCGGCAAGCGCTGTGCGACCTGCCACGCGGCCGCGCCGCTCTTCAGGTGCCGGCGCAGCTCACGCTTCGCATCCTCAGGCCTCAACAGCTCGGGCGTCACCGCCGGCATCGGGCCGGCGCCACGGTGTCGCCATATGCCCGTGTCGATCAACGCGCGTTCGATCGTCCATCGCCGGAGCGTGCCGAACTCGAGCAGCCGATCAGCAACAACCCTGACCGCACCCCAGTCACGAACCAGCGTCAGGCCGACTCGTTCGCGTGCGGCGGCGATCGTCTTCGCACTCAGGCCCGCAGCGTTGATCGTGGCGATGTCGGTGCCGCGATCAGCGCCCGGGCCGGCGTGCACGCAGCCGCGCGACCACGGGCCCAGCGTGGCCGTGGGCGGTTTCGACCCGCCACGCAGCAGGAATTCAGCAACGGTACCGGCGAGCAAGATCGCGAGCCCGGCCGCGTGCCGCGCATCGACGTGTCGGATGAACGCGGTTTGGCCGTTGGCGGTAGGCGTCGGGCGGATCGTGGCCCACTCGACGGGATAACCGCGGCGCACGCCGGCTACGATATGGCCCGCTTCGTGGACCGCCGCGCGGATGAACGGATCGGTGCTCATGAGTTCACCGCCGGGATCGGCACATTCTCGAGCACGACGAACGCCGCATCGGGATGCGAGACAGCGACGCTCGCGAGCAAGTACACGACAGCGCGGACCAGTCCTCGCCGGGCGGCGCTGACCTGATCGACCAGGAGCTCGACCGCGTGCACGCCGATTGTCACGTTCTCGAAGGCGCCGAGGATGATGTTCGCCTCCGGCGTCACGACGTTTGACGCGAACGCCGGATGGTCGAGCACGCGGCCGTCACGCCAGACGGCACCGGCCTCATTGGCGGCCAGTACCGGCGTAGAGCGCAGCGCGGCACGGCCGCCCGTCGATGTGATCCATGCGAGCATCGAATCCGCGTTCTGGGCGCCGATCGTCTGCTCGGCTTCGACTAAAAGCGCGTAGGTGAGGCCGCCGGTCGCGTCGATGCTCGGCAGGCCGCGAGCGAGGAGACCTTCAGGCTCGCCGCTCGAGCCGGATCCGCTGATCGCACCGTGGTCGATGACGGTCGCGACGGCCGCGTCGACGTCGGCCTCGATGATGGCGTCGATGGCGGGGTTGGCCTGCGCGGCCAGCCGCCGGCTCCACGAGAGCGCGACCATGCCGAAGCTCGGCTCGGGCGCATCGGACGCGAACGACGGCGGGTCTTCATCGATCGCGGGCGCCACAATCTCGGCGGGCTGCCAGACGACCTCGAGACCTGCGTCGAGCCAGACAAGCCGGATCGAATCCCGGATCGTGAAGATTCGGGCGCCAGCAATACCGAGGACCGGCCGCGGGCGGTAGGCGCGCCGGAACCCGCCGGACCCGGTGAACACGAGCTCGCCGCCCTGGCTCTGCGTGTCGCCGCGCAGCGAGCCGAGGATCTCCGGCGGCAACAACATTCCACCATGATGCGCGAACCCGCGCAGATCCTTCGACGCGGCGAGCAGCTCGGCGCCGACCTCGGCCTCGAAGCCGTCGCCGCGACCGAGGACCGCTCTCGCAAGCGAATACGGTCTGGCGGGCTCGCCGGCCACACTGATCAACGGTTGCCCTGCGCGGCGGGCGGCTTCACGGCGCACGAGCTGTTCGGCTGAGGGTGCCATCTTCATGCCTCTTGGAAGGCTCGCGCTGGGATACCGAACTGAAAACCGCAGAACCTGCACTGATGCGATTCCACGATCTCGTCGGCCGGCATTTCGCGGGACGCGAGCACGGCGCTTATCGTGACCTGCACCGTCGGCGGTCGTTTGCAGTTCGGGCAGACGAAGTGAAGCGTGGTCGAGATCGTCAAGCGGCCTCCTGGTCGGCGTTCCCTGCGGAACATCGCACGTCGTTATCGTCGGCCAAACCCCTATAATGGGATTGGTAAACGCTGGCCCTGGTCCAGCGTTCTGTGCGGTTGCGGATCGTCGCTGGCGGTATGCCCAGCCGGATCGCCGAGGCCTCGATGGCGTTGCGCCAGGACATCCCGTCGCGAAGTTGCCAGATGACGGCCGCCTCGAGAATCACCGCGCTCTGTGTGTAGACTGGCCCGAGCGGCGTGAACTGCCAGCCGTCGCGGCGAATGCCGAGCAGCTCGCATTGCTCCGTCAGGGCTCGACGCAGAGACGGCGTCAGCGCGTGCTCGATGCGCTCACGGTCGCCCGGCCGCGGGCGGCGAGGCATCGACCTACCCGAGGTCTCGCAGCGCCGTCTCAGCGCAACGGAGCGCGTCACGCGCGGCGAGCAACGCCTCTGACGGCTCGATCGGCGCGGCGAGCTCAGCGATCGCGGTTTCAACTTCCTCGAGCTCGTCCTGGGCGCGGGCATGCAT
>JBOHRM010000282.1:0-3668 GCA_050732715.1 Longimicrobiales bacterium | reverse complement strand
ATCACGCAGCTGCGCGAGAGCGGGAATCAGCTCACTCCGGATGCTGACGCAGGCGGCAACCTGCATGGCCGTCGGGATGACATCGTTCGACGATTGACCGGCGTTCACGTGATCGTTGGGATGAATCGCGGCGTCCGTTCCGCTGCGAATCTGCGTCGCGCGGTTCGCGATCACCTCGTTCGCGTTCATGTTCGTCGACGTGCCGCTGCCGGTCTGGAAAACGTCGACGACGAAGTGCGTGTCATGCGCGCCGCTCGCAACTTCGTGCGCCGCCGCGATGATGTCCTTGCCAATGGCTTCGTCGAGCAGACCGAGCTCGACGTTGGTTTCGGCGGCCGCCCTCTTGATCATGCCCATGGCCGCGATGAACGCGGGCGGAAGGCGCAGTTCGCTGATCGGAAAATTCATCACCGCGCGTTGCGTCTGCGCACCCCACAAGGCATCGGCGGGCACGCGCATCTCACCCATCGAATCTTTCTCGATGCGTTCGTCTGAGTCCGTCATGTCACCTCCTAGTGGTCCGTGGCCGAAGTGAGTTGAGCATCGAGAGCGACGGGGCGCCCGCAGGGCAAGGCGCGACGACGACGGAATAGCAGCGCTATTTCGAGGAGGCGCAACGCAGCCATGCGGGATGCCCCGTCGCTCGAATGCCAAGGAATCTCGGCCACGGATCACTAGGTACGCGAGATGTTCGCCACCGTCTTCGAGAGACCGTGCTGCCAGCTTCGTGGACCCGCAATCCCTGCAACGGATGAGTACGGCCGTCCTGTCGAACCGGGTGTTGCGCAACGCTCTGTTCAGCGTGAACGGACTATCGGCGTCGCCGCCCGACGACGTGCTGCCGGCCATGTCCACGCGGTCGGGCTCGAAGTGGGTGCATGAGGCGCTCCTGCGGCTGGCCTATGTGCAAGTGGACAGCATCGCCGCGGTCGAACGGGCGCACCATCACATCCTGTTCACCCGCAATGGCCGCTATCGTCACACCGACCTGAAGGGCGCGCTCGAGCGGGACCGCGCGGCGTTCGAGAGCTGGACGCACAGCGCCGCGGTGCTGCCGATCGACGCATTCCCCTACTGGAAGCACTATTTCACGCGCGCGCGCGTCCGAGGCGCATCCCGGATACCGCAAATACTTCGCGCCCGCGACGCCGCGCCTTCGGGCGCGGGTTCTGGGCGCGATCCGCGAGCGGGGACCCTTGCGGCCGCGAGACATCGTCTCGGACAAGGTCGGGTGGCACGATCACTACTTCGCAAAGCCGTCGCTCGCCAAGATCACGCTCGAATACCTCTGGAGGGTGGGCACGCTGGCGGTCACGGCGCGCGATGGCCAGGAGAAGGTCTACGATCTCACGGCGAACGTCGTGCCGGCGGAGCACTTCGAGCGGACCGTCACGCGCGCCGAGTTCGTCGATTGGATTTGCACGCAGGCGCTCATGCGGTTGGTGGCCGCGACGCCGTCGCAGATCGCGCGCTTCCACGGCGGCGTCTCGATCGCCGAGGCGCGAACCTGGTGCCTGAAACACGCGAAGGCACGCCTGCGCGAGGTCGCCGTCGAGTGCGCGGACGGGAGCGTCATGAACGGCATCTTCGCGCTGACGTCGGTCCTCGATCGGATCGACCTCTTCCCCGATCCGCCACGAACGTTGCGCGTCTTGAATCCGTTCGACCCGCTCGTTCACGATCGCGGCGCGCGGCGCACCGAGCGCATCTTCGGCTTCGATTTCCGCATGGAGATCTGGGTGCCGCCTGGCCGGCGGGCGTACGGCTACTACGTGTTGCCGATCGTCGAAGGGCCTCACTTCACGGGTCGCGTGGACGTGAAGGTTGACCGTGGCGAGAGGACCTTGCGCGTACTCGGCTTGTGGTGGGAGGACGGCTTTCGGGCCACGCCGCGTCGCGCCGCCGCGCTCGAGGCGCAGCTCCTGAAGCTGGCGCGCTTCGTGGGGGCGGAACACGTTGCGGGGTTGTAGCGCGCTGACACGATCGACGGCACGATGCCCGATCACGCGCGTAGAACTGGGTGGCGGTGCTGTTCGTACGCGCGCGAGCGTTCCAGATTGTTGCGTCGCGCCGCCGTGGCGATGTGAACGGCTGCCGTAAGGATGCGCGGGGAATGCAAGGCCTCGAGATCGAGACGACGACACGTACGAGACAACGGGCACTGCACGAGTTGATCCACTCGTTCGGGTCCGTTTGCATCGGATACTCGGGCGGTGTGGATTCGGTGTATCTCGCGCAAGCCGCCGTCAACGCGCTCGGCCGCGATCGCGTATTGGCCGTGACCGGCGCGAGTGCGGCGGTTCCCGGCGTTCAACGTGATGTCGCGCTCGCGTGCGCCGAGCGGATCGGCGTTCGTCACGTCGAGATCGAGACGGACGAGCTACGCGATCCGAACTACGCGGCGAACCCATCCAATCGGTGCTACTTCTGCAAGGTCGAGCTGTGGCGTCGGCTGCGCGCCGTCGCGGATGCGCACGACCTTGCCGTGCTGGCGGACGGCGCGAACGCCGATGACGCGGGCGACTATCGGCCGGGGAGGAAAGCCGGACGCGAGCACGGTGTCCGCTCGCCGTTGCTCGAGGTGGGGCTCACGAAATCCGAGGTTCGTGCGCTTTCACGCGAGCACGGGCTGCCGACCTGGGACCAGCCGGCGGCACCCTGTCTGTCGAGCCGAATACCGTACGGACTCACGGTCACGCCGGAGCGGCTGGGCCAGATCGAGGCGGCGGAGGCAGTGCTGCGTGCGGCCGGCTTCCGCGAGCTGCGCGTGCGCCATCACGGCGCCTCGGCGCGCATCGAACTCGCGCGTTCCGAGCAAGCGCGTGCGGTGGAGCTCGCACACGCCCTCGATCGGGAGCTGCGCGCGCTCGGTTTTTCGGCGGTGCTCCTGGATGTCGAGGGTTATCGACGCGGTGCGCTCAACGAGGGACTGGGGCGGAGACGCTCGAACGACGCGAATGCGCGGGTCGGCCGCTTGGCCACGCTCGTCGCGTCGGAGGGTGTCGACGCGAAGGGTGTGCGCGTTGCCGGACACGAGCGTGAGATCGCGGTGATCGAGGCGCTACCCTCGAGCACGCCGCGGCTGGCCTCGCTCGCACCAGCCGTTCGCGCGCTCGGATTCCGCTACGTCACGGTCGACCTGGCCGCGACGAGCGACCGTGTGGCTACTGCGCTGGATGATGATGATGGCTGAGCGCGACGACGTGGTCTACCTCGACTTCGCGGCGACATCTGCGCTGCGGCCGGCGCCGGTGGTTCGCGCTGTGGCGGACTACCTGAGCGGCATCGGCACGACGCCGGGCCGGGGCGGACATCGTCTCGCGGTCGATGCGGGCCGGGTGGCGCTGCGTTGCCGCCAGCGCATCGCTCGGCTGCTCGGCATCCCCGGTGACCCGGGGCGGATCGCGTTCATGTTCAACGCAACGCACGCGCTGAACACCGCGCTCCACGGTCTGCTCCGCCCGGGCGATCGGCTGGTCGTCACGACGTTCGACCACAATGCGGTGCTGCGGCCGGCGCATCGTCTCGCGCGCCGCGGCGTGGACGTTCGGCTCGTCCACGCGGACATCGACGGCCACATCGATGCGGTCGTGCTCGAGCGGGCGCTCGATGGGGCTCGTGTGCTGACGATCAACGCCGCGTCAAACGTGCTGGGCTCGATGCTGGAC
>JBOHRM010000281.1:0-3747 GCA_050732715.1 Longimicrobiales bacterium | reverse complement strand
CACGCGACGTTCGTCGCGCGGGGCCCCCGGTCGAGCCATGATCGAGCAGCCGGCCAAGACCGTGACAACCATCCAGATCGCGGGCGAGGAGTACACGATTCGCGCGGATGCAACGCCCGAATACACGCGGGAATGCGCGGCATACGTCGACCAAACCATCACGGCGATTCTCGAGCAGGTTTCCACCATCCAGGCGTCCAGGGCCGCGATTCTGGGCGCACTCGCCATCACCGATGAGCTGTTCCGCGCGCGGCGTGAGATGGCCGCCCTCCGCGAGGAGACCCGCGGCCTTGCCGGCCGACTCGCGGCCGATATCGAGGCGCGACTGAGGTAGTGGCCCGCCACTGCCGGACCTTGCGGCCGATTCCTGAGTCCGGCTAGTTTCCGGTGCGACGGACCCGCGGGTTCGTCCAAGCTAAGCCAAGCGATAATGCATAGTTGCGGACTTTTGGCGCCTCGCGCGTCTTGCGGGAGAAACCATGGAAACGCCGTTGTTGGTCGGCGCTGTGGCCGTCCTCTGCCTTCTCTTGGGCGTGTTGGCAGGCTGGAGCCTCATGGGGCTTCGCCTCAAACGCTCGGGAGAGGATGCCGAGTCGGTTGCGGCGCGTATACGAGAGGCCGCCCGTGAGGACGCGGAGCGGCAGCGCAAGGCCGCGGAGCTTGCCGGCAAGGAAGAAGCCTACCAGGCGAGGCAGGAGTGGGAGCGAGAGGAAGCGAGGCGTCGCGAGGATGTCGAACGTGCGGAGGCGCGAATCGAGGAGCGCCGCACCGGGCTGGATCGGAAATATGACATCCTCGATGAGAAGGAGCGGGTCCTCGACGAACGGGAAGCCGAGCTCGAGAAGGCGCACGTCACCTTGGCGGACGAGCTGGACGCCTGCCGGCGGAAGGAAGAGGGGGCGCGGTCGAAGCTCGAGTCGCTTGCCGGCCTGACGTCCGACGAGGCAAGGCAGCGGCTGATGCAGGAGCTCGAGGAGGAAGCCCGAGCCGCCGCCGCCAATCTCATCCGCGAGATCAAGGAGAACGCGAAGCGCGCGGCGGAACGTGAGGCGAAGAACATCCTCGCGCTCGCGATTCAGCGGATCGCCGCGGACCACACCGCCGAGAGCACGGTCTCCGTGGTCAGCCTGCCGTCGGACGAGATGAAGGGCCGGATCATCGGCCGCGAGGGTCGCAACATCCGCGCGTTCGAGCAGGCCACGGGCATCGACGTGATCATCGATGACACACCGGAGGCGGTGATCCTTTCGGGGTTCGACCCGATCCGGCGTGAAGTCGCGCGGCTGTCCCTCGAGAGCCTGGTCACGGACGGCCGCATCCACCCCGGCCGGATCGAGGAGGTCGTGGCGAAGAGCCGCAAGGAGGTCGACGAGATGATGCTCCAGTCGGCCGAAGAGGTGTGTTATCAGCTCGGCGTCCACGGCATTCATCCCGAAATCATGACCGTGCTCGGACGGCTCAAGTTCCGCACGTCATACGGCCAGAACCAGCTGCTGCACTCGAGGGAGGTCGCGCTCCTGGCCGGCAACATGGCGGCCGAGATGGGATTGAATGCGACGCTCGCGAAGCGGATGGGACTGTTGCACGATGTGGGGAAGGGCTTGACGCACGAGCACGAGGGCACGCACGTCGAGCTCGGCTGGCAGCTCTGCAAGAAGTACAACGAGCCGGACGCGGTGCTGAACGCGATCCGCGCGCACCACGACGAGGAGCCGCACCGCTACGCCGAGACGTTCCTGGTCACGGCCGCCGACGCAGTCAGCGGCGCGCGTCCCGGCGCGCGGCGGGAGATGTTCGAGACGTACGTGAAGCGGCTCGAGAAGCTCGAGGAGATCGCGAACGGGTTCCAGGGCGTCGAGCGCTGCTTCGCGATCCAGGCGGGGCGCGAGGTCCGCGTCATGGTCGACCCCGAGAACGTCGATGACCCCGGCATGGCGCAACTGAGCGAGCTGATCGCGCGCCGGCTCGAGGAGGAGCTTCAGTACCCGGGCCAGATCAAGGTCGTCGTGATCCGGGAAACGCGCGCGGTCGATTTCGCGCGCTGAAATAGAAACCCGATGGCTCAAGGCACGGCGCGTGGTAGGAATCTTCTCGCAGAGACGCGAAGCACGCGAAGGTGACGCCAAGGGCCTTGGCGGATTCTTGGCGAGCTTAGCGCCTTGGCGCGAGCATTCCTTACCGGCCAATAGGTTTCATCGATCCATATTCCGCGATTCGAACGACTGGATCCCTACGGGGAGGCAAGATAGCGCAGATCATCAGTGGCTCTGAGCTGAGCGAGACGATGCGCGCCGAGATCGCCGCGGAGGCGGCGGCGTTTCGGCGCGATAACGGCGGGCGGCCCGGTTTGACCACCGTGCGCGTCGGCGAAGACCCCGCCAGCGTGGTCTACGTCCGGATGAAGGCCAAGGCGGCGGACGCGGCCGGCTTCGATTCACGCCAGATCGTGCTGCCGGAGGATGTCTCGCAGGATGAGCTGCTCGGCGTGGTCGCGGGTCTCAACGCGGATCCGAACGTGCACGGGATTCTCGTGCAGCTGCCGCTGCCGGCCCAGATCGAGACCGCGGCGGTGCTCCGGCAGGTCGACCCGGCCAAGGATGTCGACGGCTTTCACCCCATCAACGCGGGCCGTCTCGCGAGCGGCGACACCACGGTGCTGGCTCCGTGCACGCCGGCCGGCATCATCGAGCTGTTGTTGCGCAGCGGTCACGATCCGAAAGGTCAGCACGTGGTGATCGTGGGCCGGTCGACGGTCGTGGGCCGACCCGTGGCCTCATTGCTGCTGCGCGATGCACCGGGCGGCAACGCGACGGTCACGGTGGCGCACAGCCGAACGCGGGACCTGGCAGAGGTCACCCGTCAGGCCGACATTCTGATCGCGGCGGTCGGCCGCCCGGCGCTGATCCGCCGGGAGATGGTCAAGCCGGGCGCGGTCGTGGTCGATGTCGGCGTGAACCGTGTCGATGACGCGGCGTCACCGAAGGGTTACCGGCTTGTCGGCGACGTCGCGTTCGAAGAAGTCTCGCAGGTGGCGAGTGCGATCTCCCCAGTGCCCGGCGGCGTGGGTCCGATGACGATCACAATGCTGTTGCGCAACACGCTCGAGGCGGCGAAGCGGATCGCGGCGGACGGGGGGCGCGCGTGAACGCGACCGTTCGCGGGCACAGCGGGCGGACGCCGCCGTCGTCAGCGCCTCCGCCCGGCGGGGGAAGGCCCGGCGGAGCGGAGTGGCCGGTGCAGCCGGCGGAGGAAGCGTACTCGGTGACCGCGGTCAATGCGCTGGCGCGGCGTGTTCTCGAGTCTTCGCTTCCCGCGTTGTGGGTGCGTGGCGAGGTCACGGGCTGGAAGCGGTACCCGTCGGGGCACTGCTACTTTTCGCTGCGCGACCGGTCGGCGCAGCTGCGCGCAGTGATGTTTCGCCTCGAGGCGGATCGCCTGCCGGCGGAGCCCGAGGAAGGGATGCAGGTTCGGGCGCTCGGCATGCTCACGCTCTACGAGAAGCGTGGCGAGTATCAGTTCGTGGTGCGCGAGCTCGAGGGCGCGAGCGCGGGCGGGCTCTGGCGCATCGCGTTCGACCGGCTTCGCCGCAAGCTCGAGGCGGAGGGGCTCCTCGATGCCGCTCGCAAACGTCCACTACCCCGGCACCCCGCGGCCGTCGCAGTCGTGACGTCGCCGGTCGGCGCGGCGCTCCGTGATGTGTTGCACGTGATCCGTGCGCGCGCGCCGTGGACGCGCGTGGTCTTCGCG
>JBOHRM010000280.1:0-2632 GCA_050732715.1 Longimicrobiales bacterium | reverse complement strand
TATTGGAGAGGATTGCGCCGGGGCCGTCCAGCTCGTTCGTGCGGAACGGCTCGACGACGTCTTGGGCGAAGCCGCGCCCGAGGTCGAGTGGCTCTCCGAGATGGCGGTGGCCCGGCGGCTAACGGACATCGTCGAGCATCACGGCACGGGTCGAACCGCCGGCGACCCGGGCTACTTCAGCCTGGCGGGGGCGCAGCCGAAGACCGCGCTGATCTACAGCGATGGCAGATGGGGTGTGCCATCCGGGCGCCTGCCGACGACTCATATTCTGAAGCCCTCGACGCAACGTGATCTTCCAGGTTTCGAGGTCAACGAACATTTCTGCCTCAGGTTGGCCGAGGAGGTCGGCGTCCCGGTTGCGGAATCCCGGGTTCTACGATTCGATGATCAGATTGCGATTGTCGTGTCCCGTTACGATCGAGCGAAACTTCCCTCGGGCGAAATCCGCCGTGTCCACCAGGAGGATGCCTGCCAGGCGCTATCCGTTTCGCCGTCGAGGAAATACGAGGCTGAGGGCGGGCCGGGCGCGGCTAGTCTGGTCGATCTCTTGCTCGAAGAGGCTGACGACCCCGAGGTCGACGTTGGCACGCTGATCGATGCCCTGGCTCTCAATTGGGTGATCGGAGGAACGGATGCGCACGCCAAGAACTATTCGTTGCTGATCCGGCCTGGATCGGTACGGCTGGCTCCCCTCTATGATCTCGTGAGCGCGTTACCGTATCCTCATTGGATTCCCTACAGGAAAGCCAAGCTCGCGATGCGTGTCGACCGTGAGTACGCTATTCACAAGGTTCGAGCCCGACACTGGAGAGCCCTTGCCGAGCATTGTGGGCTGGACGCGGGACCGGTGGTCGATCGCGTGGGCGAAATCGTGGACCAGGTTCAGGGCGCGATTGGCGCCGTAGCCGCGTCACTTCATGAGGAGGGGTTGAACGACCCCATTATCGGCGATCTCGCAGATGCAATCAGCAGCCACGCCGAACGCTGTCTCGACCATTTGAGCGCATGAGTCTTCGCGGAGCGGATCAGAGGCGGACTTCGCCTCATTGACATTCTTTTGCGCTACAACTCAGCTGTACTTGTCGGTGAGGAAGAAATCAGAGGCTTGCGGCTACCGCGTCGCGAGGCGCGGGCCGGCGCCGGACACGCCCGCGCTCGACCACGTAGCTGATGTCGGCCGCGTTCAGCACCGCGGATTGGTGCGAGATCGCGACGATTGTGACCGTGCGGCGCAGCTCGAGCAGCGTCTCGCAGATCTCGGCCTCGGTGACCGGATCGAGCGCCGTCGTGACCTCGTCGAGGATGAGCAGCGTCGGCTTGCCGACGAGCGCGCGGGCAATGGCGATGCGCTGGCGCTGGCCGCCGGAGAGCCGGGCGCCCGCTTCACCGACCGGCTCGTCCAGCGCGAGCTGACGTTTCTCGATGAACTCCCACGCGCCGGCGGCCTCGAGCGCCGCCTTCACCTGCTCCGTCGAGAACCGGTCGTCACCGAGCGTGACGTTCTTCAGGATCGTGTCATTGAACAGCAGCGGCTCCTGCGGCACGTAGCCGATCTCTTCACGCCAGGCCCGGAGCTTCAAGTCGGTCAGGGGCACATCATCGACCCAGATGCGGCCCTCGACCGGTTGGTGCAGCCCGGCGATCATGTCGACCAACGTGGTCTTGCCCGCACCCGATGCGCCGCTGAACGTGACGAAGGACCCGGCCGGGATCGTGAGTGAGACGTCCGAGACCACCGGCTCGTCGTCATAGGAGAAAGACACCGAGTCGAACCGGATCTCGCGCCTCAGCGGACCCGGCACGCGATCCCCGACATTGACCTCGACCTCAGCCCTCGCCTGGTCCACGGACTCGCGCAGCGACTCGAACGCGCTCTCGCCGATCGCCAGCGTCTGGTAGCGCATCTGGATCGTGTTCATGTACCGGAGCAGGCGATAAAAGATGAACGCCAGCAGGAGCACTGACCCGAACGGCAGGCTGCTCATGGTCAACGCGCCGTACAGACCCGCGGCGAGCGCCAGCGTGACCAGCGGCTCCTGGAACAGCTTGAGCCCTTCGGAGGCGATGACCTGCCGGCGTTGCGCCTCGTTCAACCCTTCCGCTTCCCGCTCGAGCAGCGGCCAGAACAGATTCTCCTTGGCCATCGCTTTCACGGCCTTGATGCCGCGGAGCGCGTCGACCAGCCGGCCGGTCAGCGACCGCGTCAACCGCGTCTGGTCCCGGCCCGCGTCGCGGCTCGTGTCCACGAACCGGCGCAGCACGAAGACGAAGACCACGCCTACCGCGACGGCGATCAGTGACACGTGCCAGGCGATGACCACGGCGACGACGAGGTAGACGATCATCTGGAGGATCGCGCCCATCATCGAACAGGCATCCCGGTACGCCGACGCCGCGCGGATCGCTTCGCCGCTGATCGCGTTCGCGAATTGTCCCACGGCCCGGCTCGAGAAATGGCGCCAGCGCGCCGCGAGCACGGCACGCACCAGGTCCAGCCGGAGATCCTTCGTCACGTCGGCCACGGTGAATCCCACCTGCCTCATCGCGAGCCAGAGGAACGCCGCCTTCAACGCGATGCCGGCTACGATGAACGCGAGCAGGATACCGACCGTGGGCGTGAGCCCCACGTACG
>JBOHRM010000279.1:0-7280 GCA_050732715.1 Longimicrobiales bacterium | reverse complement strand
GTCCGAGTCCTTGTCTTGGGATTGGCGGTCGGCGCGGCGGGCGCACTCGCGGCGGGTCGGCTCGTGGAAAGCTTTCTCTACGGCGTGTCCGCGGCCGAGCCGATGGTGCTGGCCGCGGGGGCGACGCTGCTCGCGCTCGTCGCGGTGTGCGCCGGGGCGGTGCCGGCGTGGCGCGCAGCACGGATGGATCCGGCCTCTGCCGTGCGCAACGACTAGTCCGCGCCGCGATCACGAACCGCACGCCGCCCGCCGCACGGTCGACGACACGCCCCGCGAAGTCGCCGATCGATGGGATGGTTGCCATAGTTAGAGCGGCCGCGGCCTGAGCGGCTCGCCGGTCGGGCACTCGAGCTCGTTTCGATCCCAGTGAGCGAGATCCGCGGCCGCGCGGTATGTGCTCTCGAGGAACCGCATGAGCGAGGCCTCCGGGTCCGGGGCGCTCCGAACGGCATCGTAGGGGAGGATGAACTCGCTCAGGTTGCGGTCGTAGTACGCGGCTTCGGGCTCGACGGGCGCATGCTCGAAGCCCGGCGGCGCCGGGTAAGCATACGAGTAGAAGGCCGGGAAATCGGTCATCCCGCCGCCCGGCCAGAAGCCTGCCGACGACACCTCGTGGCTGTACGCTTCGCGCGTGACGTCGTCGGGCAATGCGGGAATCCCACCGGGGTGCAGCGGCGCTCTGCGTCCGGAGAACCGCGTGACCGCCATGTCGAAGCTGCCCCAGAAAAAGTGTACGGGGCTGACCTTGCCGAGGAACGAGGTTCGAAAGCGTTTGAGCACGAGATCGACGGACACGAGCGCTCGGAAGAAGCGGTTCGCCGCGTTGGCGTCATAGGGTCTCGGTTCGACATCTTCGGCGAACGGCACCGGATCGGGGATCTCGTTGGGGCGGTCGTTGAACTCGGGTGTGCCGCCGAGCTCGCGCACGAGGTCGATGAACCGGTCGCGGAACGCCGCGACGGACATTGGATCGAGGGCGAAGCGAGCCGCACGGCCGTCCGACGCCTGACCGATGACGGCGTGGTCGACGAGATCGAAGGTGATCTCGATGCCGCCGGGCCCGTCCGCGACCAATGACGTGGTCAGACCCCGCGCGTTCACGTACAGCGTCGCATGCCACGAGTGGTTGACCCACGGCGTTCGGGCGAGTCGGTACTTGCCGGCGATCTGAGAGTAGAGATGGAGCGCGGTGCAGGTCTCTCGCCACGGTCCGTAGGGTATGTCGGGCCACGTCAACGCCATGCCAGTCCTCGATTTGTCGGATGGTTCGTCATCGCCCGGCTCCGTGGTGCGCGGGCCTCGATGCGCCGGTCGCTCGCGGCCCCGCGCGGCCGGACCCGCGTATGAGGCTGCTCGCGGTGCCCGCGGCGAGCGTGATCACCGTGCCGATCAATGCGAACCACAGTGCGTTGACGAGCTGGGGGACCGCGCCGAACTGCTGGAGCGCCCACAGCGCCGTCATGGCCGCGATCGCGACGCCCATGCCGATCATGGCATCGACCTGGTCGGCGCGGGACGAGAACTTCGCCAGCAGGAAGCCGCCGAGCAACCCGCCATAGGTGAACGAAGCGATCGACAATGCGACCACCACGATGGGGGTGTCCTGGCGCGCGAGCTCGAACAGCATTGCGCCGCCGACGAGCACGACGGCCCACGCGAGCGTGAAGCGCCTGCCGACCTTGAACAGGTGCTCCTCGTCGCCGACGCGGCCGGCGAGGGGCGCGTAGATGTCGTGCGTCGCGGCGGACGCGAGCGAGTTCAGCGATGACGATACGGTCGACATCATCGCGGCGATGATGCCGGCGACGATGAGCCCCGAGAGGCCGGGCGGCAGGCCCTCCACGATGAAGCGCGGGAACACCTCGTCGACGGGGTCGAACGTGCGGCCCTGGTAGTAGGCGAACAACGCGATGCCGACGACGAGGAACAATGCGAACTGGCCGATGACGACGAACCCGCTCGTGATCACGGCGCGACGTGCGTCTGCGAGCGAGCGCGCGGCGAGAAGCCGTTGGACGATGAGCTGGTCGACGCCGTGCGACGCCATCGATAGGAACGCGCCGCCGATCAGGCCGGTGAAGAGCCAACTCGCGCTCGCGGGCCCGCCGTCGAGCTGGAGGACGCGGAACTTGTGCTCGGGCTGCGCGGCCGCCACGATCGCGTCCCACCCTCCGGGCACCAGCCGGACCAGCGCCCACAGTGCGACCACGCCGCCGACCAAGTACAGGAAGAACTGGATCACATCGACCCAGATGACGGCGCGCAGGCCACCGTAGTACGTGTAGATCAACGTGAACACGCCGGCGACCAGGATCGAGAGCCAGTACGGCCAGCCGGTAATGAGCGCGATCGGGATGGCGGCGGCGAAGACGCGCACGCTGTCGGCGAACGCGCGCGTGACCATGAAGATCGCGGACGCGAAGCGGCGTGTCACCGCGCCGAACCGCTCGCCAAGAAGCTGGTACGCGGTCGACAGCTCGCCGCGGAAGTAGAGCGGCAGCAGGACCGCGGCCACGGCGATCCGGCCCACGAGATACCCGCCGGTCAGTTGCAGCATCCACATGTCGCTCGTGTACGCCGTGGCGGGCACACTGATGAACGTGAGCGCGCTGGTCTCGGTCGCGATGACCGAGAACGAGATCGCCCACCAGGGGATGTCGCGGCCGGCGAGGAAGTAATCGCGCGCGCTGCGTTGGCGACGCCCGAGCCACATGCCGAACGCCGTCACGCCGAGGATGTAGGCGCCGAGGACGACGACGTCGAGGGGCCGGAACGCGTCGATCACTCGGCGCGATCTATCGGGACTCCCGCGTGACGTCGTCGCGCGGGGCAGAGTCTACCTGAGGCCGCTGTGCGATTCTTTCGCGGTGGGCACGGTCCACCCGGCGGCCCCATGTGACCGTGTTGCGGGAGGTCTGACTCGCCGCGAGCACATCGACGTCGACGCCTGACGCCCGCTCCGCTTCTGCCTCGGCGCGGCCGGCGTCACCGGGGATCACGACAAACGCCTCCATGGCATGGAACTCGGGGAGCCCGAGCCGGTCGACCTCACGGGCCGTCGCGGTGTTGCGCGCCTCGACGCGCTGCCAGAACTCGCGCTCGTCGTACGCGCCGGGGAACGGCGCAACGTCCTTCTGCGACTGATGCTTGAAGATCGCGAGAATCTTGCGGCGCAGCTCCTCGCGCGAAATCGGGACGAGCACGTCGGCCTCGTGTACGGGCCACTCCTGCCAAGCGCCACGATAGAGCCAGACGTCAGGTCGCGGGCCCTCGTACTGGTCGAGCGCGTGATCCACGGCGTCCTTGCACTGCCGGTGCGTGCCGTGCGGGTCCGAGAGGTCGCCCGCGACGTAGATGACTTCTGGCCGCACTTCGCGGAACAGATCGAGAATGATCGCGATGTCCGCCGGACCAATCGGATTCTTCTTGACCTCGCCGGTCTGATAGAACGGGAGGTTGAGGAAACGGCACGCATCGCGCGCGATGCCGAGCGCCTCGACGCCGCTGACCGCTTCCGCCTCGCGGATCTCGCGCTTCAGGTCCTGCACCTCCGGGATGTCAACCTCGCCCGGATGCTTCGTCGCCAGCGCGTCATCGATGCGGCGCACGACCTGGTTGAATCGGCTGCCCGCGCCATCGCCCAGCGCACCCGTGTCGCGGTTGAAGCGCTCCATGAAGTCAACATAGCGCCGGACTTCGTGGTCGAATACCGCGATGTTGCCCGACGTCATGTATGCGACGACCAGGTCGTTGTCGTTCTCGTGCAGCTTGCGCAGTGCGCCGCCCATGCTGATCACGTCGTCGTCCGGGTGCGGGCTGAACACGATGATGCGCTGGCCCGCCGGCAGGCGCGGGTTGTCCCGTATCTTGGTCGCGAGCCTCGAGAATACCGCCTTGTTCAACACATCGACGGACGGGAAGCGCGCCAGCAGCGAGCTGAGATGGTTTTCGCGATAGTCCGTGCTCGACAGCTTCAGGATCGGCGTCTCGATCTCCGTCGCGAGCCAGATCACCGCACGTTCGATCATATCCGTGGTCCACTCGACCTCACGCAGCAGCCACGGCGTCTTGACGCGCGTGAGGTCACCGGCCGCGGCAGCGTCCACGTAGAACGTCGTATTGTTGTGCTGCTGTAGATACGTCGCGGCGATCTCGTGCGAGATCGAGCCTTCGACCGAGCGCCGGATGATCGGCGCTTTGTGTTCGCCCGTCGCGATCAGGACGATCTCCTGCGCCTCCATGATCGTCGCGACGCCCATCGTGATCGCCTCGCGCGGTACGTTCTCCTCGCCGAAGAAATCGGCAGCGGCATCCTTGCGCGTGACCGTGTCGAGGTGCACGAGCCGCGTGCGCGACTCCGGGCTCGAGCCGGGCTCGTTGAAGCCGATGTGGCCGGTCTTGCCGATGCCGAGAATCTGGAAGTCGATGCCGCCGGCCCGCTCGATCGCGCCCTCATACGCATGACAATACGCCTCGATCTCCGACTGCGGGATATCGCCGCGCGGAATGTGCACGTTCTCCGGCTTGATGTTGATGTGATCGAACAGGTTCTCCCACATGAACCGGTGGTAGCTGTGGATGGTGTCCGGCATCATGGGATAGTATTCGTCGAGGTTGAACGTGACGACGTTCGAGAAGTCGAGGCCCACGTCACGGTGCAGCCGGATCAGCTCGCGGTAAACGCCGATCGGCGTCGAACCGGTGGCGAGTCCGAGCACGACCCGGTCTGCCGCCGCGGCCTTCGTCCGGATCAGCGTCTCGATGCGCGCCGCGACGAGTCGCGCGATGTCTTCATACTCGTCGACGATGACGACGGGAACGTGTTCGTTCGGGTGAGGCATCTTTCTGCCGTTGGGTTGCGGGTGACGCTCCGGTCAAATTAGTGGCCGCGACCACTTTCCGGTAGCGACCTTGCCTACGCCTACACACTACGCCTTAGTAACCGCCCAAGCTCGACCCCTACACCTACACGTACACCTACACCTAAACGTAAACCTGTACGTGTACGTGTAGGTTTAGGTGTAGGGGAGTTGAGGCGTTGTGGGCGTGACGGCCGGTTCGGTGGCCTCGTGCTCGACGGGCGGTCTGGTCCAGATGCGGTCGCTGCGCAGGCTGCGCGCGATCCAGGCGAATGCCGCGGCGGCGAGCGCGAGGTAGGCGACGGCCTCGAGCGGCGAGCCGAACAGGATCTTGCCGATGCCGAAGAGCGCCGCGTAGACGCTGACCACGCCGGCGACCCAGTTCAGCCAGCTCAAGGCGCCCGCCGCGGCGGGCTCGCGGCCGTAGCCGAGCGCATCGGAGATTCTGGCCCAGCCGGGCCCGCCCGGGCGGACGCGGCGATAGAACGCGTGCAGCGTCGCCTCGGGCACGGGCCGCGTGAGGATCGTGACGGCGATCCAGACCACGGTCGTGATCGCCGTCGTCACGAGCATCAGGATCGCACTCTGCTCCATGTCCAACGGGTCGAGCACGCCCGTGACGGTCAGGACGACGAAGGCGACGAAGGAAGCGACCATCGCGCTGATCTCGCTCCATGCGTTGATGCGCCACCAATACCAGCGCAGAATGTACACGAGGCCGGTCCCGCCGCCGATCGCCAGAAGGATACGCCAAGCGGCTTCGACCGAGCGGCCGTACAGCCACCACGTGAACAATGCGGAGAGAAGGAAGATCGCGGCGGTCGCGAGCCTGGACATCTCGACGATTCGCCGTTGGGGCGCGTCTGGCGCGACGAAGCGGACATAGATGTCGTTGACCAGATACGAAGCGCCCCAGTTCAGCTGTGTCGAGATCGTGGACATGTACGCCGCGGCAAAGGATGCGAGCAGCAGGCCGGTCACGCCGGGCGGCAACAGGTCGACGATCGCGCGGACATAACCCTCGCCGGGGTCCTCGAGGCCGGGATAGAGCACGACCGCGGCGAGCGCCGTCACGATCCAAGGCCACGGCCGGATCGCGTACATCGCGATGTTGAACCAAAGTGTGGCGAGCACGCCGTCACGTTCGGTCCGTGCACTGAAAATGCGCTGCGCTACGTAGCCGCCTCCGCCCGGCTCGGCGCCCGGGTAATACGTCGCCCACCACTGAACGGTGAGATAGGCGAGAACCGCCGTGATCGGCATCCAGGCGGCGCCCGAGCTAGGGAAGAACGAGAGGGCGGCTTCCGCGGAGGGGTAGTGCTCGGGCAGTCGTTCGATCAGCCCATCGATGCCGCCGACCGCGCCGACCGCGTAGAACGCGAGGGTGATCGATCCGGCCATTGCAACGAGGAACTGGACGAAGTCGGTCAGGACCACGCCCCAGAGACCGGCCAACACGGAATAGCTCATTGTGAGCACGAACAAGAAGAGAAACGCGGTCACGGGCGAGACGCCGAGCGCTACATTCAGAACCTTGAGCATCGCCAGGTTCACCCATCCAATGATGATCAGGTTGATGGGCAGGGCGAGATAAAGCGCGCGGAAGGCGCGCAGGATGGCGGCGGGCTGGCCGGCGTAGCGTATCTCAGCGAACTCGGCGTCCGTCAGCACCTCCGCTCGGCGCCACAAGTGGGCGTAGAAGAAGACGGTCAGGATGCCGCTCATCACGAAACTCCACCACAGCCAGTTCCCCGCGATGCCGTTTTCGGCGACCATGCCGGTCACGGCGAGCGGCGTGTCCGCGGCGAACGTCGTCGCGACCATTGACGTGCCCGCCAGCCACCAAGGCAGGGAGCGGCCGGAGAGGAAGAACTCCGTGATGCTGCGGCCGGCGCGCCCCGCGAAGGCCACGCCGATCGCCGCGGAGAAAATGAAGTATACTGTGACGATGAACCAATCGAGCAGCGTCATCTTGAAATGATGAATGATGAATGATGAATGATGAATGATGGGACGACAGGTCCCCGGGTGTTATTCATCATCTCGCATTCATCATTCATCATTTGTCCTTCCGCTGTGACACCGGCATATCCGCGATCGCCTGCTGGACGGCGTTGGCCAGGTCGCGGCGCAATTCGGTGTGCCGCTGGTTGTCACGCGTGGGATTGACGCGGTTCGTGAGCAGGATCAGGAATACGTCGCGCTCGGGATCCATCCACAGGCTGGTGCCGGTGAATCCGGTGTGTCCGAACGAAGACGCCGAGAACCATTCGCCCGCGGAGGACCGTTCGGACGGTGTGTCCCAGCCGAGCGCACGGGATGACTCGGTGGACTGCCTGCGAGCGAACTCGCGGATGGTCGGTTCCGACACGATCCTGCGGCCGGCGTATGTACCGCCGTTCAGCATCATCTGCGCGAACA
>JBOHRM010000278.1:0-5527 GCA_050732715.1 Longimicrobiales bacterium | reverse complement strand
GCGGATGCGTCGGCGCCGACATCGCGCCCGTCGACAACGACAACGGGCTCCGGTGTCGGCGCGCCCGCCGTCGTGGCAGCGGGACTGCACGCCGCCGCGCCGAGCACACCCGCTGCGATCGAGAGCGAACACAGACGGACGATGACCCGCCGTCGTTCAGTTCGAGCAAGAGTTGCGGTTTTCATACGAGTTTCCTTTGATGGTGTGTGGCTCCTGAGAAGCGACGGCCGAGGTCGGAGTTGCGCCCCAGGCGAGCGCGTAACTCCTCCCCCAGCGGGGAGGTCGGGAGCGTGGCTTCCGACCCTGTCATGATCATCGGCTGTCACCCTGGGCGGGCAGTGCGGCCAGCATGCGTTCCATCCGCTCGATCTCGGTGAGCTGGTCCGCGTTGATGTCGGACGCGAGCTTGAAGACCGCGTCGCCCTGTCCGGCGCCATTGTGGCTGAAGAGCTCGCCGACCATCGTGACGGCGCCGCGATGGTGCTGAATCATGTAGGTCAGAAAGAGCCGGTCGAACGCGGGGCCGCGTGCCTGTTCGAGCTCGCGCATCTGTTCCGGCGTGAGCATGCCGGGCATGTGCATCGCGTGCTCAGCGCCGTGGACCATGAGGTTCGTGCCCTCGATTTCAACCTCCGGCACCGGCTGGTCGCGGTCACGCAGCCACCGCTGCATTATGGCGATCTCGTCCTGCTGCGAATTGATGATGCGCGCGGCTAGCGTTTGGATCGACGGGTTGGCGCCATTCGCGGGAGCCAGCCCCGACATCACGAGCGCCTGCGCGTGATGACCGACCATGCCCGTGATGAAATCGACGTCCGCATCGGTGAAGCGCATGCGCGCGCTGTCGAGCCGCGCCCGGTAGATCGCCTCGATCTCGGCCGCCGAAAGGCCGCCGCCGCCCGGTTGCGGATCGGCCTGCGCGGACTGCCGCGCCGCGCCGCCGCACGCCGTCGCGGCCAGGACCAGTAAAGCGCCGATTGCGCCGCGCGTGCGCATCGCCTTTAGTCGCATCAGAAGTGTCTTCATTTCTCTGAGCGGACCTTGCGTCGCCTCCATGGCCATCTCAGCGCCGCTCGGCGCCGGCAGTCACCGGCCGGGGACGCTGAACTGCCGGTGGCTTCGTGATCGTGATCCCTGCCTTGCGCGCGTGAGCTGCACCCCACTCGCAGAAATGGTCCAGCATCGCCTGGAGCTCACGACCGTAACCGGTCAGCGAGTACTCGACCCGCGGCGGGACCTCCGCATACTGCGTGCGCTGCACCAGACCATCCTCCTCGAGCTGCCTCAACTGCTGCGTGAGCATCTTCTGGGTGATCGTCGGAATCAATCGCCTGAGCCGGCCATGACGCAAGATGCCCCGCTCCTTGAGGTGCCACAGGATCAGCGGCTTCCACCGCCCGCCGATCAGGTTGAGCGTCACCTCGACCGGGCAATAATACACCTTCCCTCGAGCCGACATGGTTGGGGCCCCCGGAGCGTATTGGTATCCTGAAAGTACCTACTGCACTCCATAGTACCTACTTGTCGCATGATCTGCAACGGGTGAGGATACACCGACCCGATCACACGAACCGGAGTAGGCGATGATCGTCGAATACGTTCGGTACACGATACCGCAGGAACGTAGCGAAGCGTTCGAGGCGGCGTATGCGCGGGCGCGCGAGTCGCTCGACGCGTCGCCCGAGTGTTTGGGCTACGAGCTCAGCCGCTGCACCGAGGATGCATCGAGCTACGTGCTGCGTATCGAGTGGGAGTCCGTCGAAGCGCATCTCGAGGGTTTTCGGAAGGGCTCGCGATTTCGCGCCTTCTTCGCGGAGATCAGGCCCTTTGTCTCGGATATAGCCGAGATGCGGCACTACGCGTTGACCGCGGTGGTCGCGCGCAAGGAAGAAAAGGAGATTTCTCGATGAGGAGAGCGGCATGAAGGTTGGCGTCTTGGGTTCGGGCGATGTCGCGAAGGCGCTGGGCGCCGGCTTCGTGAAGCACGGTCACGATGTGGTGATGGGCACGCGCGATGTCGCGAAGCTCGCGGACTGGACGGTGGCGAACGCCGGTGCACGCGCGGGAAGCTTCGCGGATGCCGCCCGCCATGGCGAGCTGGTCGTGCTTTCCGTGAAAGGTGCGGTGGCGTTGGACGTGTTGCGGTTGGCCGGTGCGGAGAATCTGGCCGGTAAGGCGGTCATCGATGCGACGAATCCCATCGCGGACGCGCCGCCGACGAACGGGGTGATCGAGTTCTTCACGAGGCTCGACGAGTCGCTGATGGAACGATTGCAGCGCGAGTTTCCCGATGCGCGGCTCGTCAAGGCGTTCAACTCCGTCGGCAACATGCACATGGTCGATCCGCAGTTCGAGTGTGGCAAGCCGACGATGTTCATCTGCGGTAATGACGAAGGCGCAAAGAAGGTCGTCGAAGGTGTGCTGGATGACTTTGGCTGGGTGCCGGAGGACATGGGCAGCGTCGAGGCCGCGCGTGCGATCGAGCCGCTGTGCATGCTCTGGTGCATTCCGGGTTTTCTGCGCAACGAGTGGAACCATGCGTTCAAGCTGGTGAGGCGAGTGCAATGACCACCGTTGTGGCCGATCGGGTTGCGAGCAGCGCGCACGCGGAGGTCGATCGCTTCATGAACGGGCTGATCAAGCGGAATTCCGGCGAGCCGGAGTTCCATCAGGCCGTGCGTGAAGTGGCGGAGTCGGTGATGCCGTTCGTGCTCGATCACACGGCCTACCGCGACGCGCAGATTCTCGAACGGATGACCGAGCCGGATCGCATCGTGTCGTTCCGCGTGACGTGGGAAGAGGATGGTGGGACGATCCGGGCGAACCGCGCGTGGCGCGTCCAGTTCAACAACGCGATCGGCGCATACAAGGGCGGGTTGCGCTTCCACCCGACGGTGACGCTGAGCGTACTCAAGTTTCTCGGCTTCGAGCAGGTCTTCAAGAACAGTCTGACGGGCTTGCCGATGGGTGGCGCGAAAGGTGGCAGCAACTTCAACCCGCGTGGCAAGAGTGAGCGTGAGGTGATGCGCTTCTGTCAGTCGCTGATGATCGAGCTGAACCGCCACATCGGTGAAGACACGGACGTTCCCGCGGGTGACATCGGTGTCGGCGCGCGCGAGATCGGATTCATGTACGGCATTTACAGGCGGTTGCAGAACCGCGTGGCGGGCGTGCTGACGGGCAAGGGTTTGACGTTCGGCGGCTCGCTGATCCGGACCGAGGCGACCGGGTACGGCTGCGTCTATTTCTGCGAGGAGATGCTCAACCATCGCGGCGACTCGGTCGAGGGCAAGACCGTCGTCATCTCGGGCTCGGGCAACGTCGCGACGTACGCTGCCGAGAAGGTCATCCAGATGGGCGGCACGGTGGTGACGCTCTCTGATTCGGACGGCTTCATCCACGACCCGGCGGGCATCGACCCGGAGAAGCTCGAGTTCGTGAAGCAGCTGAAGGAGCTCCGCCGCGGGCGCATCCGCGAATACGTCGAGCATTTTCCCGGTGCGACCTACCACCATGGCGAGCGGCCGTGGAGCGTGCCGTGCGATGTCGCGCTGCCGTGCGCGACGCAGAACGAGCTCGACGGCGCGGCCGTTCGAACCCTGTTGGACCACGGCGTACGGTTGGTCGGCGAAGGGGCGAACATGCCGGTCACGCCGGACGGCGTCCGCGCGCTGCTCGACGCGAAGGTCCTCTACGCTCCCGCGAAGGCCGCCAACGCTGGAGGCGTCGCCGTGTCCGGGCTCGAGCAATCGCAGAACGCGCTGCGCCTATCATGGTCGCGTGACGAGGTGGACCAGCGGCTCCGGTCGATCATGCGCGGCATACACGAGCGGTGCGTCGAGTACGGCACCGAGAACGGTTTCGTGAACTATCAGCGCGGCGCCAACATCGCCGGGTTCGTGAAGGTAGCTGACGCTCTGCTCGCGTACGGCGTGGTCTGAGCGTCAGAAGTGTCATTGGAGCAACCATGGATCTCGAACTACACGACAAGCGTGCTCTGGTCACGGGCAGTTCGGCGGGCATCGGCAGCGCGATCGCGAATCGTCGTGACGGGCTCGACCGAGCGGTTCTTCCGCAACGTGGCGCGAGTCCAGGGCTGGCCGGACGAGTGGGCGGAGATCGAAAAGGCACGTGATCACACACTTCCTACCGAACTCGAGCGGCCGGCTGGGAACGCCCGCTGACATCGCAAACGTCGTCGCACTGATCGCCTCTCCGCTGGCCGGCTACATCAACGGCGCCAACTACCGGATCGACGGCGGCAGCACGATTAGCATCAACTGAAGCGAGCGAGGCGATGATCCATCGTATACGCCGTTCAATGGCCGCTCGACGCCTGCGCTGGGGACTGACGATTCTATTGGTGTCGTCACTCTCCGCGTGTGCCATGGCGCCGGCGGACCCGCCCACGGTCCATCGCTTTCCGGGCGGCCCCGACGAGATTTACGCCAACGCCTACGTCATCGAAGGCGAAGCCGGTATTGTCGTCACCGATGCACTCCTGACGCGTTCGGCGAGTCGCGCGCTCCGCGAGCGTGTCGACGCGTTCGACAAGCCGCTGCGGGCGGTGATCGTAACGCATGGACACCCCGACCACTACGGCGGCATCACCCAGCTGGTCGAAGGCCTCGATGACGTCGCAATCGTCGCAATCCGTGGCGTCGACCGCATCATCCGGCGCGATGACGCGCTGAAGGGACGCCGGCTTGCGGCTTTCGGGATCGATTGGGCCGAGACGCGAACGTTCCCGGAGGTCGTCGTCGACGACGGCGAGCGCCTGAGTTTTGGAGACATCACGCTTACGGCGATCGACATCGGGGAAGGCGAGTCGCATTACGATTCCGTCTGGCTTCTCAGCACCGCCGAGGGCGACTTTGCCTTCGTCGGCGACCTGGTGATGGAAGGCGTTCACGCGTACACGGCCGACGGCCACACTGGAGCCTGGCTCGAGGCGTTGCATGATCTAGCAGGTTGCTGAAAAAGGCGCATGAGAGGATGGACATTGGGCAGAGGGATGCATAGCATGATGCAACCGCAGATCAAGGAGCTCTCGATGCGCGGTGATCGGCGTGAGGAGGATCAGCTGTTTAGCTACGTCCCGTTGGAGGACCGCATCCCGGAGAACCATCCGCTGAGGGTGATTCGCCGATTTGTCGATCCGATTCTCGCGGAGCTGTCTCCTCGCTTTGACGCCATTTACGCGAAGACGGGTCGGCCTTCGATTCCGCCGGAGCAGCTGCTGCGGGCGCTGCTGCTGCAGGTGCTCTACACGGTGCGCAGCGAGCGGATGCTGTGTGAGCAGTTGCAGTACAACCTGCTGTTTCGCTGGTTCGTGGGCCTGGGCATGGACCGTCAGGTTTGGGTGCCGACCGTTTTCACCAAGAACCGCGACCGGCTGTTGGGCGGCGACATCGCCGAAGCGTTCTTCGCGGCGGTGCTGGCAGAGGCGCGCAAGCGCGGCTGGTTGAGTGACTACCACTTCACTGTGGACGGCACCCTGCTCGAGGCGTGGGCGAGTCACAAGAGC
>JBOHRM010000277.1:0-5710 GCA_050732715.1 Longimicrobiales bacterium | reverse complement strand
TCTTCACACCGTCGCTGCATGCGCGTGAAGTACAAAAAGGCACGGCGGTGTTCCCTCAGACCCCTGGATCGGCGGCAGGCAGATCCAGGGGTCTTCTCATCCTCACTGCGTTCGGGTTGCAGGTTTTGCGGGTTTGCGGGTTTGCGGGTTGCGCCGCCATCCCAACCCACCGCTCGTTTCGTTCGGGTTTTGAGTTGCCGGGTTGGGTGGGGAACTCGCAACCCGCAACCTCCGTTCACACCCCCGCCAGCTCTTCGATCGGCGGGCACGCGCAGATCAGGTTGCGATCACCCGCGGCGTTCTCGACGCGGCCGACCGGCGGCCAGAACTTGTGCTCGAGCGTCCACGGTGCGGGGAACGCGGCGCGTTCGCGCGAGTAGGCGCGGTCCCACGTGTCGGAGATCACGGCCTCCGCCGTGTGCGGCGCGTTCTTGAGCGGGTTGTCGTTGCGGTCGAGGACGCCTTGCTCGATGTCCTGGATTTCGTCGCGGATCATGATCAGCGCATCGCAGAACCGGTCGAGCTCCGCCTTCGACTCGCTCTCGGTCGGCTCGATCATCAGCGTGCCCGGCACCGGGAACGAGACCGTCGGGGCGTGATAGCCGTAGTCGATCAGCCGCTTCGCGATGTCCGTGGCGTCCACGCCCGCGCTGTTCTTGAACGGGCGCGGATCGATGATGCACTCGTGGGCGATCGCGCCGTCTCGGCCCGTATACAGCACGCGGTAATGGTCGCGCAGCCGCTGCGCGACGTAATTCGCGCTGAGGATCGCGACCTTCGTGGCGAGCGTCTGGCCGCGTGCGCCCATCAGCCGGATATACGCCCATGAGATCGGCAGGATCAGCGGGCTTCCCCACGGCGAGGCGGACACCGTGCCGATCGCCTCCGGCCCACCCGTCGGAATGACCGGGTGCGTCGGCAGGAACGGCGCGAGGTGCTCGGCGACCGCGATCGGCCCCATGCCCGGCCCTCCGCCGCCGTGCGGGATGCAAAACGTCTTGTGCAGGTTGAGGTGGCAGACATCGGCGCCGATGTCCCCCGGCCGGCAGAGGCCCACCATCGCGTTCATGTTCGCGCCGTCGAGGTAGACCTGGCCGCCGTGTTCGTGGACGATGTCGCAGATCGTGCGGATCCCTTCCTCGAAGATCCCGTGCGTCGATGGGTAGGTCACCATCAGCGCGGCGAGGCGCTCGGCGTGCTCGGCGGCGCGGGCGCGCAGGTCTTCAATGTCAATGTTGCCGTCACGGTCGGAACGCACCACGACCACGCGTAGTCCCGCCATTACCGCGCTCGCCGGGTTCGTGCCGTGCGCCGATTGCGGGATCAGGCAGATGTTGCGTTGCGACTCGCCCCGGCTCTCGTGCCACGCGCGGATCACCAGCAGACCCGCCAGCTCGCCCTGCGATCCCGCGTTCGGCTGTAGCGACACGCGCGGCAGACCCGTGATCTCCGCGAGCTGGGCCTCGAGCTGCTCGAACAGCTGAGCATAGCCTTGCGCCTGGTCCGGCGGCGCGAACGGGTGCAGCCGCGCGAGCTCGGGCCACGTGATCGCCATCATCTCGGCCGCGGCGTTCAGCTTCATCGTGCACGAGCCGAGCGCGATCATCGACGTCGTCAGCGAAAGGTCGCGCGACTCGAGCCGCTGGATGTACCGCAGCATCTCGGTCTCCGACCGGTACGCGTGGAAGACCGGGTGCGTCATGAGCTCCGTCGTCCGGCGGAACGCCGGGTCGACATCGTCTTCGGCGGCGTCCACCAGCTCGACGGCTCGGGGCGGCGAGACGCCAGCGGGCTCGGCGAACGATGCGAGAACGTCTTGAACATCGCGAACCGAGACCGTCTCGTCCAGCGCGATGCCGATGCTCGCGTCGTCCAGCGCGCGCAGGTTGATGCCGCGCTCGAGCGCCGATCGGATCACCGCGTCGCGCCGCGCGCCGTCCCGCAGGTCGACACGGATCGTGTCGAAGAACGGTGTGCCACCGGTGCGATGGCCGAGCGCGCGCAGTCCCGCGTCGAGCCCGCGCGCCAGCTGATGCACTCGGCGCGCGATGCGGCGCAGCCCCTCGGGACCGTGATAGACGGCGTACATGCTCGCGATCACCGCGAGCAGCACCTGCGCCGTGCAGATGTTGCTCGTGGCCTTCTCGCGGCGGATGTGCTGCTCCCGCGTCTGGAGCGCCATCCTCAGCCCCGGCCGGCCGCGTGTGTCCGTGGACAACCCGATGATGCGGCCCGGCAGCTGGCGCAGGAACTCGTTGCGCGTCGCGAAATAGGCCGCGTGCGGGCCGCCGTAGCCGAGCGGCACGCCGAACCGCTGCGTGTTCCCCACCACCACGTCCGCGCCCCACTCGCCCGGCGGCTCGAGCAGCGTCAGCGCGAGCGGGTCCGCCGCCACCGTCACCAGCGCATCGGCCGCGTGCGCCCGATCGCAGAAGTCGGCGTAGTCGTGTACGCCGCCGTCCGTCGCCGGGTACTGCACCAGCGCGCCGAACACCCCGCCGCCGAAGTCGAACGACCGATGGTCTCCCACCACCATCTCGATCCCACGCGCCCGCGCGCGTGTGCCGACCACCGCGATCGTCTGCGGATGACACAGCTCCGAGACGAAGAACGTGTCGCGGCCCTTGCCGCCGCGGACCGCGTGGCACGACGCCATCGCCTCGGCCGCCGCCGTCGACTCGTCGAGCAGCGACGCGTTCGCGATCGGCAGCCCCGTCAGATCGATGATTGCCGTCTGGAAGTTCAGCAGCGCCTCGAGCCGGCCCTGCGCGATCTCCGCCTGATACGGCGTGTACGCCGTGTACCAGCCCGGGTTCTCCAGCACCTTCCGCTGAATCAACGGAGGCGTGATCGTGTCGTGATAACCCATGCCGACGTACGACCGGAACACACGATTGCGCGAGGCCATCTCGCGCAGCTCGCTCAACACCTCGTGCTCCGTCACCGCCTCGCCCAGCTCGAGCCGGCCGCGGAACCGGATGTCGGCGGGCACCACGACGTCGATCAGCTCATCGAGCGTCGCGTACCCCAGCACATCCAGCATCTCCGAAACATCGCCATCGCCCGGTCCAATATGTCGGCGCACGAACTCGTGCGCCGATGCGGGCGCCGTTTCCCTGAAGCCGCTCATCCAACCGAAAACCCGTTTGGGGACTTGCCCTGCGCAGTGCGGATAAACATACGGTACCCGTCAAGGACGAGGTTGTCGTGCGCAGGTGGGCTGCCTGCCGCCGACGACGCACGCGCAGGCTGGTCGCTGACGAGTGTGTCCACTCGAGATCGCGGCTGAAGCGCGGGCATCGCGCTTGACGGTCCGCGCCGGTGGGAGCGTGGCGCCCCGCGAACCGGCGGCGCGTCGGAAAGGAGTCACGCCGCATCCGCCGGCCGGACGCTCCGGGCGATCTCGCCGCCGCGCTCGCGCTCGACCTTCGCGATCTCGAACTGGCTTTGCAGGTCGATCCAGAACTGCGGGCTGTTCCCGAAGTAGCGCCCCAGCCGGACCGCCGTGTCGGCGGTGATCGAGCGCCGCCCGTTCAGGATATCCGTGACCCGCCCCGACGGTACGCCGAGGTCCAACGCCAGCCGGTTCGCGCTCAAGCCGCGCGCATCCAGCTCTCGGCGCAGGAGCCGGCCCGGGTGTGCAGATAAACGCATCGTCTCATCCCGTGTGGTAGAGCGGCCCGCACCTCGTCCAGTGCCGGCCGCACGGCGGCGTAGAGCCGCTCGCCGGCCTCCGTGAGGTGTACGCTCCGCGTGGTGCGTCGCACGAGCGCGACGCCGAGCCGCTCCTCGAGCCGCCGGAGCGCCTGACTCACCGCCGAGTGGCTCACCCCGAGCCGTTCACCCGCCGCCCGAAACCCCTTCGCCTCCGCCACGGCGACGAAGGTTGCCATCCCATCGAGCTCGTCCGCCATTGGAAGGAATGGTGACCAACGTGGTCGCCGTTGGCAAGTTGATCAACCGCTCTCTGGATGGCAGATTGGAGGAGGGCGACTGGAAGCTCGGCGCGCCGTTCTTCACCTGGCTACTGCGGTAGCACGACGGGAAGCTCTTCCCTTGATCGCCAGCGGCCTCGAACAGCCCAATGGGGTGGCCTTCCGCAACGGCGCGCTGTACGTGGCGACAGCGAGCCAGATCCTGCGCTTCGACGACATCGAGCGGCAGCTCGACTCGCCGCCGGCCCCCGTCGTGGTCCGCGACGATCTGCCGAACCCAGACGCCGGGCACACGTGGAAGTTCATCGCCTTCGGACCCGATAGCCTGCTGTACATGTCGGTCGGAGCGCCGTGCAACGTGTGCGAGTCCCCGCCCATGGTGTCGACCATTCTGCGGATGACGCCGGACGGATCGGAGCTGGAGGTGTTCGCCGAGGGCGTGCGCAACAGCATTGGTTTCGGCTGGCACCCGACGTCGGGAGAACTCTGGTTCACCGACAACGGTCGTGACATGCTCGGTGAAGACGTGCCGAGCGACGAGCTGAATGTCGCCTGGAGGCCCGGTCTGCACTTCGGGTTCCCCTTCTGCCATCAGGGCGACGTGTCGGATCCGGAGTTCGGCGCGCAGCACGATTTCGGACATGATGCTCAACAATGCCGGGCTGATGCCGCATTCAACGGTCAATCAACTGCAAGAACAATAAACGCTGAACGACACTACCATGAGAACGTCACTTGTCGGCCTGTTGTTCACCATTATGAGTGCGCAAGTTTCCTACGCGCAAAGTGCTGCCACTGAGCAGGAGATCGTTGATCTCTCCAGAGCGAAATGGCAATGGATGTCCGAGAAGAATGCGGATACTCTTGCAACCCTCTTCCACGACCAGGCCAGATTCGTACATATGAGTGGAACCTGGGGAAGGACGAGGAAGTCGATATCATCAGAAGCGGGAGAATTCACTACAAGCAGGCTGATGTCCACGAAGTCGTGGTAGAGGTCTTTGAAGACACTGCCATTCTCTGGAACCGCATTACTCTTCTGGCCGTGGTTCGGGGCGACGAGGTGTCGAATCCTTTCACGGTTACCGAAGTCTACAAGAGACAGGAGAATGGTTGGAAATTGTGCGTGCTCATCGCGCCGGTTGCGGACGGGCGCGTCGGGACGCCGGCGCTCTTCGACGTCGACGGCGACGGCGTCGCCCCGCAGAGGCTCGCGTTCGAGAGCGCGGACCGACGTGCAGGTGACGTACTCTGGCTCCGGTACCGCGTCGAGAAGAACACCGGGTCGTGAGCGCTGCGCATCGTCACCTCAATCATAGGCGGCGCGGTCTCCGACGACGCCGCCAGGTGATCGAGGGCGGCAACCCCCGTTGCCATCCCCCGTCAGTTGAACCCTCTCGCGAGTTAGGCCTGTCTCCACGGTGATTCTTTGAATCCTTGTGCAGCTTGTGCGATCCAGTCGGGATTATGAGGATGTAGGCGGACCGCTTGGCGCTTCAACCCGAGCATCGTCGTGGCAAAGTGGAGGACTGTTACGCGAAACGTCGGCGTTAGCCGGCGCACACAAGCCGCCCGTTACCGCAGGTACGGTGCGATATTGTCAGCGATCGCGCGGAACTCGGTCTCGGTCAGCGGCACGCGCGACCTGAATGTGATCCATGGTTCGAGCGCGGGCGGCGGCACCATGTCTGAGCCGAACAGGACGCGCTCGACGCCGACCTGGCGGATGTGTTCGGCAGACCGGAACAGCTCGGTGCGGGTCCGCAGCCCCTCCG
>JBOHRM010000276.1:0-2228 GCA_050732715.1 Longimicrobiales bacterium | reverse complement strand
GAGCTGCTGGAGGTTCGTGAACGTGCGATCCGCCGTCGGCAGCGCGCGCAGGTCGGATTGCGTGATCGACGTCGCGGCGGAGAGCCGGCGGTCGCGCGAGCGGAATCCGCCCGTGCGCGCGCCCATGACCTCGATCGCCTCGAGTGCAACCGCTTCCGTGGTCATCTGGAACTGCACTTCGACACGCTGGCCCTGGCTCAGGTTCACGCCGGTCTCGGAGACATCATGGAAGCCGAGCATCGAGACGGAGATCGTGTACGGCCCACCGAGCGGCAGCTCATCGAAGGTGAATTCGCCGTTGGAACCGGACACGGTCGACGCCTCGAACCCCGTCGATTCGTTGCGCAGCGACACCGCGGCGCCCGCCACGGCCGCGCCGTCGGGTCCCCCGACGGATCCGCGTATCGACGCTTCCGTCGCCTGCGCCCAGAGCGGCGCGGGGAGACCGAGCAACAGTAGGATCAGCGCGGCCCGCGCCGAATTCAGAATCACGCGCGAGCGACCATGGCGCGTGGCCGGGACGGCGCGCTTCGCCTCGCGAAATTCGTGCATCGATATCTCCGTCTGGTTGAGTCGATTAGGAACAACACGAAGTTATCGAGCCGTCTTGTCACGTGAAATGGCCGGAGACGACACGATCCGGTAACAACGACGGTCACGGCGGGTCTCGTGTTGGGTTTCGGTGGTCGCACGCCACCGAAGACCGGCCCGGCTACGACTCGAATCAGCGCGCGCCGCCGGTGCCGCGGACGATGCCTTCGACGACGCGAGAGGGGTCTATGTAGCTTTGTGCGGCTGCCTGGATGGTGGCGGGTGTGACCGCGGTGATGCGTTCCTCGAAGCAGCGAATCCGCTCGAGGGCCTCGTCGAACAGCAGTGCCGCGGCGAGGTCGGCGAGCCGTTCGTCGTTGCGCTGCCGGCGTATCTGCCACACGCCGATCGTATAGCGTTTGGCGCGCTCGACGTCGGGCTCGTCTAGTGGGCGGTCGCGCAGTGCGGAGAGCTGCTCGAGGAGCTGCTCACGTGCCTCGACTTCGCGCGCGGGCGAAGTGGCAATGTAGGCGACGAACGCGCCGGCGAGCCAGCGCGGGACCGGAAACGCGCTCACCGCATAGGCGAGCGAACGTCGACTGCGCAGTTCCTCGAACAAGCGTCCGCCGAGCCCGCTGATCGCGCTGGATGCGACCGCGAGCGCGTGGAGCCCCGCATCGGCCGCTGCCGGGCCTGGGAACCCGATGGCGAGCGCGGTTTGCGCCTTGTCTCGTGTGACCGCGCGAACGCGCGGCTGCTCGGGCCAGGCCGGTTCTGCGCGGGCGGCCGCGCCAGCGGAACGGTCATTTCGCTCGCGCGGCGCGAGGCCACGGAGGTGACGCGCCGCGGCCGCGGCCGCTCGGTCCGGATCGACCCGGCCGACGATGAAGACCCAGCTCTCGCCGCGAACGACGCGCCGGCGGTGCCACGCCTCGAGGTCCGCGACCGAAAGCTCGCGCGTGGCCGCCTCGGTCTCTTCGGTGGAGAAGCCGTACGGGTGTCCAGCGAACGCCGCGCTGAGCAGCAGGCGCAGCGGGTAGCGCGCCATATCGTCACGCAGCCGCTCGAGATCGCCGAGCAGGTTCCTACGCTCGCGCTCGACATCGTCGTGCGCGAGCCGCGGCGCGAACGCGACGTCCGCGAGCAGCTCGAAGCCGGCGTCGAAGTGACGGCTGGACACGTTCAGGCTCCACTGGACCGCATCGGCCGTGACCGAAGCCTGGATCACGCCGCCGAGCGCTTCGCTCTCTTCCGCGAGCCGCGCGCCGGTGCGGCGGGCCGTGCCCTTGACGGACGCTCGGCCGAGCAGCGTCGTGATCCCCGCGTTCGCCGTCGTCTCATCGACGGCACCGCCGCGGCTCACCACGGCCATGGTAACCAGCGAGGACGCGGGTCGGGGTGCGACGACGATGGGTATCCCCGAGACCTCATAGAAATGAACGCCGTCCTCTCCGCGGATGCTTGTCGCGCGTTCGTCCGACCGCTCGCCGGCGTGCGTGCCGGAATCGTGAACGCGCGGAGTGACGGGCGTCTCGCGGATGCGAGCTGCATCCTCGCGTTCGCGCGCGGCGGGGGCCGAGCCATGGACGCTCGCGTCGGGCTCGTCGCTCGATCGAGCCGACGCGCGTGTGAGCGCGCCCGCCTCGATCTCGACGGGCGGCGCGCCGGCCGGCCGGTAAACGAGCACGGTTCCGAGC
>JBOHRM010000275.1:0-3078 GCA_050732715.1 Longimicrobiales bacterium | reverse complement strand
AGGCGAGAGTGCGCACCGTGGTCGCCGAGCTCGGCGCGCGACCCGGCGGGCCCGACGCGCTCTACGACGTCGACGCCGACATCCTCGCGCCGTGCGCGCTTGGCGCGATCGTGAATGATGAGACGATCCCGCGCCTCAGGGTCGAGATCATCGCCGGCGCAGCAAACAACCAGCTCGCGGAGGAGCGACACGGCGACGAGCTGCACCGGCTCGGCATCCTGTACGCTCCCGATTACGTGATCAACGCCGGCGGGTTGATCAACGTGTACGGCGAGCTGAACGGCTGGTCACCCGAGCGCGCCAAGGCGAAGGCGTCCGAGATCTATCAAACGCTCGGGCAGCTGTTCGAGATCGCGAATGAGCACGGCATCCCGACGCACACCGCGGCGGACCGGCTGGCGGAACGGCGGCTCGAGGAAGTCACAGCGCTGGAGCGCGTGCAATGAAAGGGTGGTTCCGGGTTCCGGGTTCCGGGTTCCGGGTTGCCCCGCCGCCACCCCGGGTTTAGCGCGATCATCACCGCTCTCGGCTCTCGGAACTCAGAACTCGGAACTCGGAACTCGGAACTCGGAACTCGGAACTCGAACGAAGTGAGAATGGAATCGTTGCAGCGGCAGGACCCCGAGGTCTATGACGCGATCGTGAAGGAGGTCGCGCGGCAGAACGAGTCGCTCGAGATGATCGCGAGCGAGAACTTCGTCTCGGCCGCAGTGCTCGAGGCCGCGGGCTCCGTGCTGACGAACAAATACGCCGAAGGCTACCCCGGCCGGCGCTACTACGGCGGCTGCGAGTGGGTGGACGTCGCCGAGCAGCTCGCGATCGACCGGTGCCGCCGGCTGTTTGACGCCGAGCACGCAAACGTGCAGGCCCACTCGGGCGCGCAGGCGAACATGGCCGCATACATGGCGGTCATGAAGCCGGGCGAGACCCTGCTCGGCATGAACCTATCGCACGGTGGCCATTTGACTCATGGCTCGCCGGTCAACTTCAGCGGGCAACTCTACCGTGTGGTCGCGTACGGCGTGGGCGAGGACGGCCAGATCGACTACGATGAGGTTCGGGCGCTGGCGCGGCGAGAGCGGCCGCGCGTGATCGTGGCCGGCGCGAGCGCGTACCCTCGTATCATCGATTTCGAGGCGTTCGCGGCGATCGCGCGCGACGTCGAAGCGGTGCTGATCGTGGACATGGCACATATCGCCGGCCTCGTCGCCGCCGGTGTGCACCCGAGCCCGGTCGGCCACGCGGACATCGTCACCTCGACCACGCACAAGACGCTGCGTGGTCCACGCGGCGGCTTCATCGTCTGCAACGACGCGTTCGCCAAGCCGATCGACAAGCAGATCTTCCCGGGCAATCAGGGTGGCCCGTTGATGCACATCATCGCCGCCAAGGCGGTCGCGTTCGGTGAAGCGCTCGAGCCCGAGTTCCGCGACTACGCACAGAACGTCGTTTCGAACGCCCAGGCGCTCGCCGCCACCCTCGTCGATCGGGGCTTCCATCTGGTCAGTGGCGGCACGGACAACCATCTTGTCCTCGTAGACCTGCGCCAGCGCGCGTCGCTCACCGGGAAGGATGCCGAGGAAGCGCTCGCGCGCGTGCAGATCACGGTGAACAAGAACACGGTGCCCGGTGAGACGCGCTCGCCGTTCGTGACGTCCGGCATCCGGATCGGCACGGCGGCGCTGACCACGCGCGGGATGGGGACCGACGAGATGCGGGCGATCGGCGGCTGGATCGCGGACGTGCTCGACGCGCCGGAAGACGACGCGGTGATCGGCCGTGTCCGCCGCGATGTGCTCGACCTGTGTGGAGCGTTCCAGCTCTACGGCGAGTCCGGTCGTGGACGTGCCGCACCCGCGCAGGCGCGAATCGGCGTATGAACGGGATCATCATCGACGACCAGGTCCTGGATCGCTTACGCGAACGGAACCCTCGCTTCCATGAGGCCGCTTACCTGTTCGTTCTCTCCGCTCTCCATCATGTGATCCAGCGGCTGCCTGAGCCACGTCACATCAGCGGGCGCGAGCTGGCGGAAGGTGTGCGTGATCTCGCGATCGAGCGGTTCGGTCCCATGGCGAGAACCGTGCTCGAGCATTGGGGTATCCGCGCAACCGCTGATGTGGGCGAGCTTGTGTTCGCGCTCGTCGACTGCAACATCCTGATCAAGCAGAACGAGGACCTGCCCGAGGATTTCCGCGACGTGTTCGATTTCGACGACGCGTTCGAGCGGGATTATCCGTGGGGTCGGCCCCGCGGCAACTGAGCCGTACACGCCGCACACCGCGGGGGCCAGTGTCTGTGCCTCCATGTCGCGGCGGCGCCACATGTCGAGGGGAGGTAGGGTTATATGGCGGACATGCCCATGCACTTTCCGGACTGTCGTAAGTGCGGCAACGGGAATCTGCTCCCGCTGTCCGACTATGGCCGGGAGGGTGCACCGATCACGTTCAAGGCGTGGGCCTGCTCGAACCCGGAGTGCGGATTCAACATCCGGATCGACAACGGAGAGCTCAGCTTCGGCCGCATGATCGGGCAGAGCTACAAGTAGCGCCGCACATGAGTAGGTGGCGTCCCGGCCAGCACGACCGGCGACGAGACGTGTACGGGCGGGCCGATGTCATGCTCGTCACGGCCGCCGAGGCGGCGGCCGTCGATGCTGCCGCCCGCGAGCGGCACGGCGTCCCCGAGCGCGTATTGATGGAGAACGCGGGCCGCGCCGCCGCGCTCGTCTTCGACCGCTCCTTCCGTCGCGGCCGCGCCGCGATCTTCGCGGGTTCAGGGAACAACGGCGGTGACGCGCTCGTGATGGCGCGGGCGCTCCGGTCCTGGGGTCGCGAGGTGCGCCTGGTGTCGTGCGGGTCGCGTCGGCCCGATCCCTCGTTGTCGCATTCTCATGCGATCCCGATCGAGCCCGCGGCGAGTGTCGAGGACGCGATCGGTTGGGCCGACGTGCTGGTCGACGGGCTGCTCGGCACGGGCTCGAGCGGGGCGCCGCGCGAGCCGACGGCCGGGGTCATCGAGCGGATGAACGCGGGCGGGCGGCCGATCTTCGCGCTCGATCTGCCATCCGGCGTCGCC
>JBOHRM010000274.1:0-1515 GCA_050732715.1 Longimicrobiales bacterium | reverse complement strand
GCCTTCGCGTTCGCCGCCGCATCGCGCGCTGCGGCCTTCGCGTTCGCCGCCGCATCGTGGGCGGCGGCCTGCGCGCTCGCGGCCGCCTGAGTGGCCTTCTGATAATACTTATCGGCGAACTCACGCGCCGAAACGTTGCGCGCGTAGATGACGTTCGCCAGACGCAGCACGGACAGCACGCGGATGTAAACCCAGCCGATGTCGAACTCGTACCACTTCGCGCGGAACTTCGCCGAGCGCGGGTCCGCGTGATGGTTGTTGTGCAGCTCCTCACCGACGATCCACAACCCGAGCGGCACGATGTTTCGGCTCGCGTCTCTCGTGTCGAAGTTGCGATACCCCCAGGCGTGGCCGACGCCGTTGATGACGTTGCCGAAGATCGGAATCCAAACGGCCATACCCGTCCACGCGAGGAGGCCCCAGCCCAGGCCGAACAGGTAGAGGCTCAGGAGCATCATGAGCGCCACGCCGAGGAACCCGTGTCGCTTGTACAGCTTCCGCTCGATCCAGTCGTCAGGACAGCCTTTGCCGTACTTCTCGACCATCTCGCGGTCCTTGACGGCTTCGCGGTAGAAGAAGACGCCGCCGAAGACAATCTCGGCGAGCCCCTCATTCGCGGGCGAGTGTGGGTCACCCTCGCGGTCCGCGAACGCGTGATGCTTGCGGTGGCACGCGACCCACTGCTGGGTGTTCATCCCCGTCGTGAGCCAGAGCCAGAGCCGCATCGCATGTGACACGACCGGGTGGAAGACGACGCCTTCGTGCGTCGCGGAGCGGTGCAGGTACAGCGTGACGCACAGGTTGGTGATGTGGCCGACGATCAGGATGTAGACGATGGGGACCCACCACGGTTCTGCGAGCACTGCGAAGCCGGGCAACGGAAACCTCCTCTCCGTGGCGAAAACAAAAAGCGCGGGGTTGATGTCCCTGCGCTTGGCGCCGTATGCTGCGGCGAGCTGCAGATGATGGGCCATTGCGGCGGCTGCCGCAAGGCGAAAATGCAACGAGCTTGACGACGCACGCGTTCAGTTACTATTCCGTAGCCATGGATCCGTTCCTTCTTTATGGAACCGCGCTGGTGCTCGGGTCGGTGCACGCGCTCGAGGCCGACCACGTCACCGCGGTGACCGCATTCGCGGCGCGCAACCCCGGTGTGCGCAATGCCGTCCGGTTCGGGCTGCGCTGGGCGGCTGGCCACGGCGCTGCCGTGCTCGTCATCGGCAGCGCACTGATCGTGCTCGAGCGCGAGCTGCCTGAAACACTGACCTCCGGGCTCGAACGTCTCGTCGGGGCCGTGCTCATCGGGCTGGGCGTCTGGACGCTGCTCGGCGCGCGCCGGTTCCACGTACACGTGCACACGCACACGGACGGCACCACGCACGAGCACGTGCACGCCCACATCCTCTCGCGCCGCCACGACCACCGCCACGGCGCCACGAGCGTCGGGCTGCTGCACGGCGCCGCCGGCGCCGGCGCGGCCGCCGCCCTCGTCCCGCTCGCCGGCGTCGACGATCC
>JBOHRM010000273.1:0-2960 GCA_050732715.1 Longimicrobiales bacterium | reverse complement strand
CCTCGGGATAACGCACGACCCCCTCGTCGCACCACCAGCGGCTGAGGTTGTCGGCGGCGAACTCGGGGGTGTCATGGGAGGTGCCGACGAACAGGCTTCCCCGATTGGCGAGGGTGTCGTAGACGCCATAGGGAACGGCGAGTCCGTCGGCATCGGAGCGGAAGTCATGGGCGTCGACGAGCATGGGTTCGTGACTCCAGGTACGGCCCGGGTTCTTGAAGTTGCCGATCAGCTCCTTCTTCTTGGTGTCGATGGAGAGGATCGGCTGGCCAGCGTGAGCGAAGCGCTCGCGCTGCTCGGCGATATAGCGAAACTGCTCGTCGCGATCGGGATCGGAACGCCGCGAGAGTGTCTTGTGATTGGCGCGCAGAGAGAATTTGAGTTGCTTGAGGATTTTCGCGACCGTATTCGCACAGACCTCGATGCCCAGGCGCTGCAGCTCACGGGCGATCTTCCTCGTGGTGCGACGGGTCCATTGAAGTCCGCCCATGGGGTCACCGGCACGATCATATTCCAGCAAGGCCTCGATGGCGGTGATCACTTCCGGCGTTTTTTTTCCGCGCTCGGACGGCCCGCACCTGTGTGTCGCACGCGCTCGGTTTCCACGTCCTGGGCGAGCAGTTCTCGTCTGCCGCGCGCCACGGTGCCGGGGTCCAGTCCGAGGAGCTCCGCGATGCGCTGGTCTCCGCCATGACCGAGCTTGAGCGACTCCAGTCCGGCGTAGAGTCGGCGCTGCTTCTCATCGAGCAGGGCGAAGAACAGCACGATGGCCGCCTTGAGCTCATCGGGGATCACACGCGTACCCGCCCCGAACGACACGATCTCGCCCGGGTGGGCCAGGCGCACCTGCCGCGCGCGTAGCTGGGCGCGCCGCACCGTGCGATCGGCCGACGTGTGCAGAAACCGGCCGGACACCTTCTCGCGCACGATGCGATCCTCCTGCGCCAGCTTGCGCAGCACATCCTTCACGCCCACGTGCAACGTGGCTTCGAGCTCTTCGGTGAAGTACCCCGCTTCCGATTCACCCACCAGCGCCTCGCACGTACGGATCAGCGTGCCATGTTGCGAGAACCACACCGAGCGAAACGACCACAGCCCCAACACGTCGAACCGTGCGATCTCGTCCAGCGTGTAGTAGCGGCCGCCGTGCGAATAACTGGTGCGATAGGCCAGCTCGCGCAGCTTGCGGAACACGGTGACGTCGACCTCGGTGCCCACGGCCTCTTTCAGCTCGGGCATGGTGGCGATCTTGCGGCGTCGCAGCAGTCGCCGGATCTCGCTGGCGTCCACCGCTCCTCCATGTTAGAGTTACGCCTAGATATGCGTAACTCTAACATCCAGTGGCGCGATCGTCTAGAGGCAGCTTGGGGGCAGGAGTTGAATGTTAACACTAGGTCAAGGCGGAACTTGTGGCCGCCAGCTTTTGCCCAGCTCGTTATCGCGCCCGGCCAGTCGGTCTTGTTATGGTTACGCCCAAAAGCAGGGAGTTATTTTTGAGCAAGCCCTAACATCACCATTCACGCTCGGGCGCATGCGCGCCGTTGCCCTTCGGGACAGGCTCCTCGCCGCGGGAAAGGCGGGCAGGCGATCAGAACATGTCGGTTCCTGAACTCGGCTGCGCTCGGTCTCGGAGCTCGTCGTGAATGCTGGAACGTCAGGCCGCGGGCGCCGCGAAAACAGGTGACTGAATGCCCCACCGCGCGCTCTTTTCGCCCGGCAGACGAGTGGGGAGGTCCGACTTCAACGTGGCCGGCAACGGCCATCGCGGACGGGCCAGCGTCGTAAGAGCGCGCACCACCCCCAGAGCGGCCACCGCCATCGCGGTCCCTTGCGTTTGCGTGCTGGCCGCAGCTTCGGCAGCTCAGGGGCGCGCGCCGCGGGCCTCGTACCGCTCCCGGGGGTTCGCCGTCGGTCATCGGGTGGTCGAGTTCATCGAATCGTCGTCGAGCGCGCGCGTGCGCGTGTAAGTTCCCCCGCCCGCGGCCCGACAGATGACATCTCGTGGAACGCGGCGGCGCCGCACCGCGGCGCCTTGCCCGCCGGAATCAAATCCACGCTTTGCGTCGGCGGGCAGCCCGGTGGGACACGCCGAGAACGTTAGACGCAATGCTTTGCCGGTGGTATCTTCAGCCGACACGGCATTATGCGGCGCAAGCGGCGTGTCATAGGGCAACGACAAAAGGCACTCTTTTTGACCGTTGATGTCGTTCGGCTCTACAGAAAACGGTTAGTCGCTTTCGTCCGCTGCGCGGGCGGGGCCCGCAGCAGGCCGCTTAAATTTAGGGCGAGCCGGGAGTTGGTCATGCGAATGCGAGCGGTTTGTGTAGCGATCTTGGTGTGCGGCGTCGTAGGCTATACGCGGCCGGCGGTAGCACAGGTCGATCAGCAGCGCGCCCAGGCATATTTCAAAGAGGCCCAGGCGCTGTGCGAGCGCGACGGCGGTCGTCTGTGGGGCGTGTCGCTGTGCGGACCGATGGTGATTGGCGACATGCGGACGCAGACCTTCGCCACGAGCCAGCCGCCGCCGGACGCGCCGCGGCCGCCAGTTGTCGGTCTCGTGAATGGACCGGTCAAATGGGGCGGCGTCACCTGGGCCGCGTACGCCTGGGACGACCTGGTCAACAGAACTGCGCAGAGCCGGAACGAAGTACTGCTCCATGAGTTGTTTCACGTCGTGCAGCCCCAGCTCGGACTGGTCGTGCCGGACCCGAAGAATGAACACCTCGACGCACTCGACGGACGCTATTGGTTGCAGCTCGAATGGCGCGCGCTCACGCGGGCGCTCAGGGCGTCTGGAGTGCAGCGAAATGCCGCCGTTCGCGACGCCCTGGCGTTCCGGCAGGCGCGACGCCGCATCTATCCGGCGGCTGCGGAGAACGAGCGAGCTTTGGAGATGAACGAAGGGACCGCGAGCTATGCAGGCACCGTTCTCGCGGCATCATCGAGGGCCGAGGCGATAG
>JBOHRM010000272.1:0-5042 GCA_050732715.1 Longimicrobiales bacterium | reverse complement strand
GTGCGCGGGGCGGCGCCCGGACCGCGGATCTCGAGGCGCAGCTCGCCGACGCGCGCGAGCGGCTGCACCGTGTCGAACAAACCAATGAGGAGCTGCGGGTGAAGCTGCGCGAGGCCGAGGCCGGCCTCCAGCGGCGACGGCTCAAGCGGCCTCGGCCCGCCGCGCTCCAGGGCATCACGCGGCGGATGCCGAGCCCGCTCGGCGACATCTACGTGACGGTCAACGAGGACGAGAACGGCCGGCCGTTCGAGGTCTTCGCCACGCTCGGAAAGGCCGGTGGAGCCGTGATGGCGGATGTCGAAGCGATCGGCCGGCTGATCTCACTGGCGCTGCGCAGCGGCGTCCCGTTCGCCGACGTGTACGCGCAGCTGCGCGGCATCTCGTGTGACCGTGCCGTCGGCTTCGGGCCGAACAAGGTGCTGTCCGTGCCCGACGCGATCGCGCAGGTCCTGATCCAGCACGAGCGCGAAAAGGAGGGCGTGCAACAGGACCTGCCGCTGCTCCGGTCGGTGCCGGTCTCGCCCGGTGCCGAGACGCCGGCCGCCGGCGCCGCCGCGTCCGCTCCGCGTGCGTCCGGCGCACACGCGGCCGGACACACGTCTGCCGACGCGGGTTACGACCCGAGCCAGACGTTCATCGGCACCTGCCCCGAGTGCAAAGCGGAGCTGCACTACGCGGAGGGCTGCGCGAAATGCCTCGCCTGCGGGTACAGCGAGTGCGGGTAAGTCGTTCGCCGGAGTGACGGCGCGCTTCGGAGAACGCGCTGCGCTCATCTCGCCGCGCTGATGCAGGCGTCGAGGAACCTGTCGGAGGGCCCCGGCAGGTTCCTGGCGTATTCGCAGTGTCTTACAATTGCTCCGTGGCGGGCTTACTTCAGCAGGATCGCGAGGATCACGCCGATCAGGATGCCGGCGAGCCACATCGTGAGCCGCCGACCCATGGCTTCGACCTCGGCCTTGCTCGCCAGTTCGCGCAACAGGTCGGTCTTCAGGTCGGAGAGCCTGCGATCCAACACGCCATCCAGGACCTCGCGTAGCTCGGTGCGGGTGACCGGCGCGAGCGGATCGGGCAGGTTGCGATCGCGTGTGCTCATGAATTCTACGTTACATGTTTAGGAGCGGGTCACGCCAGGTCGTGTGCCGGCGGCGGCCTCCTCGATCGGCGGGGAGAGGTCGGGTCAGCTTTCGCGGATCACAACGTTGGGATCGACGGCCGCCGCGCGCAGGGCGGGGAACAGACTGCCCAGCAGGATTACCGCGACTGATACCATGATGGCGGTGCCGAACGTGATGGCGTCTGCGGGCGGCACGCCGGCGAGCAACGCCTGCATCGCCCGACCCGCGGCGAAACCGAGAAACGCGCCGAGCACCACGCCGGCCGCGCCCAGGACGAGCCCCTCGCGCAACACCATCGCAAGAATGCCTCGCCGGTCCGCGCCGAGCGCAATGCGCACACCGATCTCTTTCGCGCGGTGCGTCACCGTGAACGAGAGCAGGCCGTGCACGCCGATCGCGGCAAGCAGGATGGCGAGCGCGGCGAACGCGCCGAGCACGCGCAGCTGCACGCGGCGGGGAGCCGTGTTCTCCGTAACGATGTCCTCTAGCAATTGCACGGAACTGATGGGCTGGGTGGCGTCGGCGCGACGAATGATCTCGCGGATCGCGGGTGCGAGCCGCATGGCGTCGCCCGACACGCGCACGGCGAGATCTTTGGGCGTGTAGCCGATTAGACTGCCGTCCGGCGTCTGCTGGTGCGGCAGATAGACCTGCGGCTCACTCGTGCGCTCGAGGCCGCGCACCTTGACGTCGCCGACGACGCCGACCACGGTCCTGATCGCGCTCTGGACGCTGTCCGTGGCGGCATCCACAGCGATGCCGAAGCCGAACGAGCGGCCGATCGGGTCCTGGCCGGGCCAGTACCGGTCGGCGAACGATTGGCTGACCACCGCGACGTATGCTCGATCTTGCGTATCCGATGTCGTCACGTCGCGTCCTCGGAGGATCGGGATTCCGAGCGCGGCGAAGTAGTCGGGCGTGACGAAGCGCAGGCTCGCCGTCTCGTCGGCGCGGTTCCGCGGCCGGCCATCCATTTCGACCGGCCAGATGCCGCCGCCCATCACGATCGGCAGATAGCTCGTGTACCCGGCGCTCGACACACCGGGCAAGCGGCGGACTTCGTCAAGAACGCGCGAGTAGAACGCCGTCCGCTCCGCCACGGGCGCGTACTTCGGCCACGACAACCACGTCCGCAACGTCAACACGTTCTCCGCGCGGAATCCCGGGTCGATCGACCGGACCTCAGCGAACGCACGCATCAGCAGGCCGGCCGCGATCAGCAACGCGACGGACGCCGTGACCTCGACGATCACGAGCGCCGCGCGGACTCGTTCCCTGCGGCCGCCACCGCCGCGGGCGCCGTCGCGAAGGCTCGTGGCCGAAGCGCCTCGTGCCGCGCGGATTGCCGGCAGCGCGCCGAAACCGAAGCCCGTCAGCGCCGTCACGCCGAGGGCGACGAACAGAACGCGCGCATCGATGGTAGGAGCCCCGCCCATCGGCAGCCTTTCCGGGACCAGCCGTGCGAGCAACGGCATCCCGACGTACGCGAGCATCACGCCGAGCCCGCCGCCCAACGTCGCGAGCGTGGTGCTCTCCGTGAGCAGCTGGCGGATCAGCCGGTGTCGCCCGGCGCCGAGCGAGCTGCGCACGGCGAGCTCGTGCCGCCGCACCATAGCGCGCGCGAGGAGCAGGTTGGCGAGGTTTACGCACGCGATCAGTAGCACGCAGACGGACGCCGCCATCAGCGCGAGAAGCAGCATCCTCGCCTGGGATGGCACCTCGTCGCGCAGCCGGTTGACCGTCGCGCCCGTGCGCTCGTTCGCGACCGGGTACGCTTCCTCGAGCGCCGCCGTCACCGACTCCATCTCCGCGCGCGCCTGGTCGAGCGAGACCCCGGGTCCCAGCCGAGCCAGAACCTCGAGATAGTTGTTGGTTCGGTCCTCGAACGCGTCCGGGCCGAAGCGGAAGGGCGTCCAATACTCGATGCTCTGGTTCGGGAACTGGAAGTCTCGCGGCATCACGCCGATCACCGTGTACGGCATGTCATCCAGCAAGAGGGTTTGTCCGATCACGCCGGGATCGCCGCCCAGCGTCCGCTGCCACAGCCCGTGACTCAGAATCACCGTTCCCGGCGCGCCGTCTCGATCGTCGTCCGCCGCGAAGGCCCGGCCGAGCGCCAGCCGGACACCCAGCATGGGCAGCAGATCCGCCGTCACCTGGCTGCCACGCACGCGCACCGGCTCGTCCGAGCCGGCCAGGTTCGCCGAGACCCCCGCGTACGCGGCCATCGCGTCGAACGATGTGCTCATGTTCCGCCAATCCCGGTAGTTCGCCGGCGACGGCTCCATTTCGGAATACTCGGGCAGGCGCTGCCACACCTTCACGAGCCGGTCGGGCTCTTGGAACGGCAGCGGCCGGATCAGCACCCAATCGGTCACCGTGAACACCGCGGTGTTCGCGCCGATGCCGAGACCCGACACCAGGATCACCGTGACCGTGAAACCGGGCGATCGCGCAAGAGACCGAAACGTGTAGCGAAGGTCCTGGCGTAGCGCATCGAGATGCAAAGGCAACGCGTGGCGGATCACGTCGAGCACGGCCTCGAACCATACCGCGAGGACCGACACCGTGCCCGACGCGGCTCGCCGCTTCTCTCCGAACACGGCTTCCATCTGCGCGCCGTACTCGGCGCGAAAACCTGCGGGATAGAGCCGCAGCAGCCAACGATACAACCACATGGGCGGACCTCTCGTTTGCCGTCGTTTTTCGCGCGACGCCCCGCGTATCGGCTGAGGCCGGCGGCCGCTCGCGCGCGTCAGGCGCGTTCGGGCGCAAAGCCGCTCGCCCGCGCGAGCTTTACCAGCTGCGTCATGCGCGCCGACTCCGCGCGCGCCACATGCGCGCCGAACGCCGTGAGCCGGTAGTACCTGCGACGCTCGTCATCCCGTGCCGCCGCCGGCCGCCGCTTCGACTCGACGATCAAACCTTGGTCCTGCATGCGCTGGATCGAGCGGTACAGCGTGCCGGCGCTCAGCTTCAGCTCCCCGTCCGTGCGCGCGGCGACGTCCTGGATGATCGCGTAGCCGTGCCGCTCTCCAGCCGCCAGCGACATCGAGATATGGAACGTTGCGAGCGGCAGCGGCAGCAATGCGTTGATCTCACGGTCGCGTCGACTCATGGCGGTCAATATAGCCACTCCGGACATACTCGCAAAGGCTATATCCGGTGTGGTCTGGCGGGTCAGCGGTTCGAGGTCGGCGTCGTATACATCGACGTCGGTCGCACGACGGGACCCTCATCAGTCTGCGCGATCACGAACTCGACGGTCGTGGTGCGCGATGGACAGCAGAGCGGATCTTCATCCGTGTAGCGCATGTATTGCGCGGTGATGCGTTCGGCGTCCTGTATCCAGACGTCGGCGATCGCGCCGTCGGTTCGGCTGTCCATGGTTTCCGGCGAAAGCGTGCCGGCGAAGACGCCGTCGACGAAGACGAACGCCTGATACTGCCACGGCCGGCACATGCCGCCGTAGTTCGCGGTGCCGCGGATCACGAGGGTGTCCCAGCCGCCCTGGTACGCCCCGACGAGTTCCCAGCCCGTGTCCACGACCTGACTGTCCTGCTCGAGCTCGGGCGGTCGGGCGAGCTCCGGGCAGCGGGGATCGACGTGCTCGACCCTGGCAGGTGCGTCCGGAACGGGTTTGCCGGCCTCGTTCCAGCCGGCGGGCTCCGCTTCGTCGAGCCAGGCGTCCTGGGCGTGGCTGGCTCCCGGTATCGCGGCCGTCCAGGCGAGAGCGCCGAAAACGACAGCGAACGGGATCGATCCGAATCGTGGTGCTGCGTGCTGCGGCATGAGGCGATTTCGAAAGTTGCGGGTCACGAGCTCATGCGTTAAGAGTTTCGCGTTCTCGGTGCAAGCCCGCAAATGTTCAGGCTCATGAATCATCGATCGTCCCGTTCACTGCGGTCGAACGCCGCTGCATCCCGC
>JBOHRM010000271.1:0-6060 GCA_050732715.1 Longimicrobiales bacterium | reverse complement strand
GCTCCAACTTACGAATGGTCGCGGTAGGACTCGAACCTACGACCTCACGGATGTGAACCGTGCGCTCTAACCAGCTGAGCTATGCGACCTTCTCAAATGAAGTACCCCCACGGGGAATCGAACCCCGGTTTTCTGGCTGAGAACCAGATGTCCTGGGCCACTTGACGATGGGGGCGACCGACCGGCGGCGAAATATAGCGAACGGCGCGGCGTGATCAACCCCCGTTCGCGGCACGCGTTCACGGATGCCGCGCGGCGTGTCTCGCCTGGGCCGCGAGATCGGGCGCTCGGCGCAACCTCGCTTCCAGGCTTGACATATGGGATCGGGCGGGGCATGTTAGGGCTGGCGTGTTGTCGTCCGAGAGGTCGCCTGCCGCCGGAACACACCTGACAACCCGAACGGAAGGCGCTTCGCCACGGAGCGAAGTGTCTCGGCCGCGAAGATGCGAGCCACGCACGACCGAGTCCGAAGCGCACGTCCGGGCCCGGGACGCTTTGTCGTCTCCGGGGTCCTCTTCCTCCTCGTGATCATCCCGCACGAAGTCGGTGGTCAGATACCGGCGCGGCCGGCGGCGCCGGCGCGTCCGATCTCGCCGCCCGCCGAGATCGCGGGGCTGAGGGAAGCGCCGTATGCGCCGCTGGCGTTCAGCCGGGCGTGGCTGGCGAAGATGGCGAAGGTGCGGACGCGCCGGAGCGAGCTGAAGGCGGAGGGCCGGCTGGATGGCATGGACCCGGCGACTTTGGCGGCGGAAGGCGCGGCGCTGACGGGTACGCTGCGCGTCCCGGTGATCGCGATTCGCTACTCGAATGTGCGGGCGCCGTTCCCGAACACGGTGCTCGCCGAACGGCTGTTCGGCGCGGCGCGTGGGGACACGGTGAGCTACTCGAGTTATTGGGCGGAGGTGTCGAACGGGCTGCTCCAGGTGACCGGGGTGGTCACGCCGTGGCTCACACTGCCGCACGGCGCGCGGCACTACTTGCCGGCGGAGCAGCACGGCTGGGCGCGTTACGGCCGGATCTCGGAGGTGATCGAGGAGGCGTTGGCGCTCACGGACGAGTACCTGGATTTCGGCGACTTCGACAATGACGGCCCGGACGGCGTGCCGAACTCGGGCGATGACGACGGCTTCGCGGATTTCGTTGCGATCGTGTACGCATTGCCGTGCGGCGCGGAGCGGCGCGACGGCGAGATATGGCCGCATAGAGCGGCGATGCCGCCGACGTTGACGCGCAGCCCGGCGGCGAACGGCGGCTTCATTCGCATCGCGGACTACGTGATCCTGCAAGCGATCGATCCGCTGACGTGCACGCCGATGCACGTGGGTGTGCTGGCACATGAGACGGGTCACGCGCTCGGCCTACCGGACCTTTACGCGTACGACGGATTGTGGCCGGGGATCGGTGATTGGGGCCTGATGGGCACGGGCAGCCACGGCGAGGAGTTTTCGCCGGCCCATCCGAGTGCGTGGGAGAAGGAGCAGCTCGGCTGGGTGCGCGTCGACTGGATCGATGGCGACACGGCGACGCTGAGCGTCCCTCCGGTCGAGCGCGAGCCGGTGGTCTACCGCTATGACGTGCCCGACAGCAGCGGCCGATATCTGCTGCTCGAGAACCGGCAGAAGCTCGGCTCGGACAGCCATCTACCGGGTGAGGGTCTGCTGCTCTGGCGCATCGAGCCGGAGCGCGGCGAGCTGGGCGCATGGAACAACGACGAACGCAGGCCCGCCGTCGGATTGATCGAGGCGGCCGACCGTGGCGAGTTCGGTCATGTGTTGCGCGGCCATCCGGGTGACCCGTTCCCGGGAGACAGCAAGCGGACGGAATATCACTCCCAGAACGAGCCGCGTTTTCGGCTTTCGTCGATCGCCGAGAGCGACGATGGGTTGATCAGCGCGCATCTCGGGATCGATCAGGCGAGGCCGTCGCTGCTGCCGCGCCAGCGGGCGGTGCGATTGACCGCGTTGGGGGGCGGCCTACCGGCGCGGCACACGATCGCTGTCGACCGGCACGGCGGCGCAAGTTTCCGTTTTCGAGCCGAGGCGCACGAGCCGTGGCTCGAGGCGACGAGCACCGACAACTCGGTCGTGTTGCGCGCGCACCCGGGTGAGCTGCCGCCCGGCTCGTACACGGACACGGTCAGGCTCGTCGACAATGCGGGCGTGACGGCGACGACGATCTTGGTGAGCTTCTATGTTGCGACGCCTGGCATCGGCCAGATCGTGGCGACGGAGCTGCCGTGGAGCTGGGGCCTCGCGGCACGCGAGGGTCGTATCCTCCAGGCGAGTTTCGGCTGGGACCCGCTCGGGTTGAGGCCGCGCCCTCGAGTGCTCGAGCTCTGGGAGGGCTCGACGCATCCGTCCACGCTCGTGCGCATCCCGTCGGACGCGTTGTATTCGCCCGCGATCGATGCGGCGGGCAACGCGTGGGTCCTCGCCCGCGCGAACGACGTGAACCATCTCTACCGGCTCACGCCTGACGGTCGCGCCGCGGTCGTCGCGTCCGGGTTCGGTGGTCCCGGACCGGCGTACGGCGTGGCCGCTCTCCCGGATGGCGGCGTGCTCGTCGCCGAATGGGGCGGGCAGATCCACCGCATCGACCCCGACGGGTCCGCCACGCTGATGTACACGGTCAATGCGCGGCTCTATCAGATCGCGACCGACTCGGCGGGTACGATCTTCGCCGCGATGTTCTCGGGAGACATCCTGCGGATCACGCCGGACGGAACGACGACGGTGATCCCGACCGGTTACGGCGCCGGTCGTTTGGTCGCGATCGCGGCGACGCCGGATGGTGTCGTGTTCGCCGCGGAGCGAGGCGGGCATGGCCGCGTCGAGCGCATCGATCCGCAAGGCCGCCGCGAGGTGGTGTTCCAGCGGCCGGGCGCGCACTACTACGGCGTCACGCTCGAGGGCGCGTTCCTCTACGCGCTCGACCTGTCCGCGCGCCAACTGCTGCGCATCCCGCTCCCCGAGGCCAGCGTCCTAGCCGCCCGGCCGGATTCCTGATGCGGAAGCTTCTCCCACGATTGTGACAAACGATGAATGATGATTAATTTCGCATTCATCATTTCGCATTCATCCTTTCGCATTCATCATTCATCATTCATCATTCATCATTCGTCAGCCGGTCTGCCACCGCCCAGGCAAGGAGTGGGATCATGATCTCGTGGTGGCCGGTGATCTGGTAGCCTCTGCCTCCTCCGGTGCGCGTCGGCCGCTCGACCACGTTCACGCGCGGGCGGTAGTGCTTCATCATGTCGAAGTCCGCGGCGACGAACGCGCGAGGCCGCCCGTCGTTCACGTTGCGGCATACCGTCAGCGCTTTCAGGAACACCTCGGGCATGATGACGGCGGAGCCGATGTTGAGCACGACGCCGTTTTCGATGCGTTCGAGGTGCGTGGCGAGACGCCGGAAGTCGGTGAGGCTGGTGGCGCCGATCGCGGCGCCATCGGCCCCGGGGTGCTGATGAATGATCTCGGCGCCGATCGCGGCGTGGACGGTGAACCCGATGCCGAGCCGTCGCGCGTTGAGCAGTAGGGAAAGTTCGGGACACGCGAGATCGGCTCGCTCGAGCGCGATGCCGAGCGACTCGCCGAGGCCGCGGCCCTCCGCGGCGCCCAGCCGAATCGCGTCGTTCATCTCGCGGCCGGTCTCGTCGGCCATGCCGAACGTCCCATCTGCGAGACCGGCCTCGACGTCTTCGCTCGTGCCGCCCCAGCGCGCGACCTCGTAGTCGTGGATGACGGTCGAGCCGTTAGAGGCGAGGTGTGTGATCGCGCCACGCCGCATGAGGTCGATCAGCACGGGCGCGAGGCCGGTCTTCACCACGTGACCGCCGAGCATCCACACGACCCCGCGGCCGCCGCGCACGGCGTCGACCACGGCCTCGACCACGGCGAGGAAGCTCGTCGCCTCGAGGATATCGGGCATGGACGCGAGAAACGCGTGGAAGCTGCGGTCCTCGCCGGGCGGCGCAGCGAACTCCGTGGCGCTGACCAGATTCGGCCGGCGCGCCACGGGGACCGTGCGGATGCGGGCGGGATCGAGCTCGGCGTGCGCCGGCTGCGCGCGCCGAGGCGGTGCCGGCGAGGGAGTAGGTGCATCGTCGTCAGGCATCCCTCGGCCAGCATCCCCGTCGGGGGAGCCGCTCTGGCTCGCCGGTCTCGAGATTAGGGTGTCCCCTCGGACGCCTCACCGCCGGTCGTGACCAGCCGCGTGCCCGGTGTCCACGACGCCAACCTCAGGTTCAACGTGCCGATCGACAGTTTCGTCTTGAGCTGTACGAGCACACGGTGCTCGTCATCGGTGAAGTAGACCTCGGCCCTGCCGTCCTCGGAGAACAGACCGTCCGTCTTGATCAGCGGCTGGACGACGATCGTGTCGAACTCACCGGCCGGCACCTTGATCGTCTCCTTGCGCAGCACTCGAAGGATGACGGGGTTGCCCTCGTCCTTGAAGTAGCGGTCGAGCTCGTACTCGACGCCGACCTCGAGCGGCAGGGTGCGGGCGAAGTAGAGGAACGAGATGTCGTCGAGCGGCCGGTTCGTCGCAAGCGGGCCGGTCGTGGTGTCGACCTGCATCTCGCCATCCCGTTCACGCTGACTCACCTGGTGCCAGGAACCGGAGTCGGCGTGAAAATCGATGATCCGATGTCGCTTGTAGCTGATCTCGTGCTGGTTCTGGTCGAAGCGATGCGACTGGAGGTGCTCGACGTCAAGCCAGGACTGGAAGTGGTCATCGACCTTGGCGAACAACATGCCGCCCTTCAGCTTCAAATCGAGGTGGTAGCTCGGCGCGTTTCGGATCGTGTCGAGACCGATGACCTCGAGTGATCCGTCTCCGACGGTACCCGCCCAGCCGTACGACACCTCGTAACTCATGCGTTCGCCCGGGCCGAACGGCACGGGACGCACGGGGAAATCCACCCAATGTTCATGCTCTGGGCCGCTCTGCGCGGCCGCCGGCGCGGCGATGGGAAGCAACGCCGCGACGAAGAGCAATCGGAGCCGGGTCATGATGTGCCTGGCGTATCTGGTTCGAAAGTCGAGCCCTGATCTGGACGAGGCTGAGCTTCTTGCATCGGGGTGGCACTTCGTGCACGGGACGTGCCGTTCGCCGAACGTTTGCGGCCGCCGCGTCTCGATCGACGGCGCCGTGCAGGTTTCTGTTCCGGGACGTCGGCGTCCGCCTGCGACGCCGACGGCGATGTCGGGCGGCGGCGGCCGCGACTGCCTTGGCCGTCGGATCGTGGGGCTCGCGGGCCGCGCTTGCCATCCTCGAGGCTCTCGGCGAACACGCCGCGCCGGCCGTTGGATCCGAGGATCTCGTCCGGCACGAGCCGCGTGACGGGCAGCAAGCCCTCCGCTTCGCGGCGGCGGCGAAGGCCGAGCACCTGACGCAGCGCCGTGGCAAACGCCGTCCGCGGATCGCGCCAACGTCGCGGCTCTCGCGACTCGAGCTCGACGGCGTCGATGCGCCGCGCGTGCGGCGCCGCATCGTGAAGCAACTGAGCGTTCGCGGCACGGCCCTCATGACGAACGAGCCGCGTGCCGTCGCGCTCTCCGAGCATGCGCCTGACGCAATGGACCCGATACGCGGTGAAACCGTTGAGCGGATCGCGCACGTCATCGGGCCAGGCCAGCCGCCGCAGCAACGCGTTCAACAGCTGCTGGCCCCAGCGCTCGAGCAACCTCGCGCGAGGCGCCGGCGAGAGGTTCGTCACGACGATGTCCGCGCCCGACTCGATCCGTTTGACCAGGGTTTCGACGTGCGCCGGATCATCGCTGAAGTCCGCCTGCAACGTGATGATGGCGTCGCGCTTCGGGTAATGCGAGCGCGCGACCGCTTCGCGGATCAGCATCTCGAGGGACGCGGCATAGCCGCGGCGCTCGGCGTTGCGCATGACGGTAAGCGGCAGCACCCGTGTGTAGGGATCGAGTACCTCGGGCGTCCGATCAGTGGACGCGTCATCGGCAACGAGCAGCTGATAGTCGCGATCGAGGCCCGCCATCACCTGACGGACCTTCCAGAGCACGACACCGACCGTCTGTTGTTCGTTGT
>JBOHRM010000270.1:0-3040 GCA_050732715.1 Longimicrobiales bacterium | reverse complement strand
GGCCCGACCGTGCCGGCGGGTGAGGACGAGCAGCGCGGGCCGGCGGGCCGCGCGTTCATCGTCGGCAGCGACGGCGCCGCGCGCGAGGAAAGCCCGGAGGAGGCCGAAGCCGAACGCCAGCGCAAGGAACGGCGCGAACGCACACGCGAGAAGCTGCGTACACTTCTGCGCGACGGCAAACTCGAGGAACGCACCGTCGACATCGAGGTGCAGCAATCCGCGTCCATCGAGAACATGATGCTGCCAATGGGCCCCGAGGGCATGGACTTCAACTTCGTCGAGATGTTGCAGGACATGCTCCCGAAACGGAAGAAGCGACGGACGGTCACCGTCGCCGAAGCCCGTCGCATCCTGCTACAGGATGAGCTCGACAAGCTCGTCGACATGGACGAGGTCGTGAGCGAGGCCCTCGAGCGGACCGAGGACATGGGGATGCTGTTCCTCGACGAGATCGACAAGATCGCAGGTGAGCGCGCCAGCGCGGGCCCCGACGTCAGCCGCGAGGGCGTCCAACGCGACCTGCTGCCGATCGTCGAGGGGAGCGCCGTTCAGACGAAATACGGAATGGTCCGGACCGACCACATCCTGTTCATCGCCGCCGGCGCGTTCCACGTCTCGAAACCGAGCGACATGATCCCCGAGCTGCAGGGCCGGTTCCCGATCCGTGTCGAGCTCTCGCCGCTCACCGAGTCCGACTTCGTGCGCATCCTACGCGAGCCGAAGAACGCGCTGCTGCGCCAGTACCAGGCGCTCGTGTCCTCCGAGGGCGTCGAGCTGCATTTCGAGGACGACGCCGTGCACGAGATCGCAAGCATTGCCGCCGATGTGAACGGCCGGATGGAGAACATCGGCGCCAGACGCCTGCACACCGTGCTGACTACGCTGCTCGACGAGATCCTGTTCGATCTGCCCGATTCGAAACCCGGCCGCATCGCGATCGACGCGCAGACCGTCCGGGGACGGCTGAAGCACGTGCTCGAGGACGAGGACCTGCGTCGCTATATCTTGTAGGTTCCCGGTTCCCGGTTGCCGGTCCCGCCCGAGGGTTCCGGGCGGCCGCATGGACCGGGAACCGGCTAACCGGCTAACTGGGAACCGGCCTCTCTCAGGATGGCTTCCGCCAGTCCGTCCGCCGCTCGGTCTGCGTGGCCGAGGTACAGATCGGGCTCGATCAGCTCGAGCTCCATCACCATCGGTCCGGTCGGACCCGGAACCAGGTCCACCCGCGCATAAAGGAGCCGCGCGTCGACCGCGGCCACGGCGCGCCCGGCCGCCTCCAGCTCCTCCGCCGTCGGCGAGACCGGCTCGATCGTGCCGCCGAAATCATCGTGGACGCGAAACTCACCCGCCGCGGCTTGCTTGCGCACCGCGTGTGACACGGCACCGTCGACGAACACGACCGACGTCTCACCCTGCTCCAGCACGCCGGGCAGGAACGGCTGGACCAGCATGTCCTCGTGTGGCTGCAGCCGGTCGAGGTGGCGCTGGCCGTCCTCCCGGCGATCCGGCGTGACGCGCATCAGGTACCGGCCGGTCTGCGCGATCGCGGCCTTCAAGATCACAGCGTCCCAGCCCTGCCGTTCGAGCACGTCGTCGAGCCGGGCGGGCGGACCCGCGGGCAGGCACAGCGTCGGCACGGCCGGCACGCCGCGCTCGGCCAGGTCGATCATGTACCGCTTGTGTAAGTTCCATTCGACGACGGCGGGCGGGTTCCAGATCGGAGCGACCGCTGCGACGCGCCGCACCCAATCGGAGAACGCGGCGGCGCGGTAAGCGTAGTCCCAGGTCGAGCGGATCACGCACAGCTCGGCGCACCTCCAGTCGTAGTGCGGGTCCTCCCAGACGGCCGGCGCGGCCGCGACGCCTCTGCGCCGGAGCGCGCCGAGAAGAAGCCGGTCATCGGGCGCCAGGCCCGGCAGCGCGGAGCAGGTCGCGAGTGCGATCATCACACCAGACATCATAGCCCGGTCGCGCCGGGCCGGGCCAGCGCCGATCCGGTTCAACGGCGATCCAGGTTCCGTCCGGCTAATCTCGGTAGAGTCGGCCGAGGCATTGCGCCGCGGGTATCGAAGAGTTGCTCTGGAAGGTTTCACCTTGCGTCCGGAATAGGGGAATATCGAAGATGCGATCCAGGACCGCCATCGCCACGCTCTGTTTCTGGGCATTCAGCCCGGTCATCGCTGCCGCACAGGGATCGCCTGAGACGCCGGCCAGCCCGGCCCAGCAACCGATCCGGTACCGCATCAGCTTCGACAACGCCGTTCATCACGAAGCCCGGGTCGACGTCACGTTCCCCGAGCTGCGCGCGGACACGCTCGCCGTCGTGATGAGCCGCTCCTCACCGGGTCGGTACGCCGTGCACGACTTCGCCAAGAACGTCTACGACGTGAGCGCCGTGGACGGTCGCGGGCGCATGCTGCAAGCCGCGCGCGCGACGCCGCACGAATGGCGCATCGCCGGCCACGACGGCACGGTCACTTTCCGGTACACGCTGTTCGCCGACCGCGCGGACGGCACGTACAGCGGCATTGATGCGACGCACGCGCACCTGAACATGCCGGCGACGTTCGCCTTCGGCCGAGGGCTTGCCGACCGGCCGATCACCGTCACGTTCCACCCGCCCGCCGGCGCGGGCTGGCAGGTCGCCACCCAGCTCGTGCCGACGGATGACCCGACGACGTTCACCGCGCCGGACCTCCAATACTTCCTGGACAGCCCGACCGAGATCAGCGACTTCGAGTTGCGGGAATGGCAGGTCGAGTCGCGTGGGGAGGCCTACACGATCCGGCTGGCGCTGCACCATGACGGCACGGCCGCCGAGGCGGACGAGTATGCGGATCGAGTCGCGCGCGTCGTCGACGAGGAGACCGCGATTTTCGGGGAGCTGCCGGACTTCGACCAGGGAACGTACACCTTCCTGGCCGACTACCTGCCGCACGTGTTCGGCGACGGCATGGAGCATCGCAACTCGACGACCCTGACAAGCCAGCGGCCGCTCTCGACCGGTGCGCTGGCCAACCTCGGCACCGTCGCCCACGAG
>JBOHRM010000269.1:0-4558 GCA_050732715.1 Longimicrobiales bacterium | reverse complement strand
CGACTGCGCGGAGGCGCTGACAGGGCGATCGTGAAGGGGAGGGGTGGTGCCATTCGCATTCGGGTGTTGGGTGGGGGAGGTGACGACGTTCTCGAGGATGCCTCCGACCCGCGTCCCGGCGCGCGCGCAGGCGATGTGCGAGGGACTCGCCGTGCAGCGAGGTCCACTCGACTGGCATCGCCGCGACCGCCGTGTCAATGACGGCGTCCGTGATGCGTACCTGCACGTGCCGCGCGATCGAGTCCCAGACCGCGCGCGGCAGCTCAGCCAGGATCGGCTCATCGAGCGGCCGCGCATTCCGAATTAACGTGGACAGGCCGGTGTATCGCGCCTCGTAGGTGAGCGCGCCCGACATCGTGGCGCGCGCGACCTTGCCGATCACACCGCTCACGTGCGAGAGCGCATTGTCCCGATCCCGCGGGATCGGCAGCCAGTAGCGGGTACCGCCTCGTTCGTCCTGCGCCCACCGCCACTGGTCAGGATGGCGATCCCAGTCGCCCACCAGAAAATCGATCAGCCGGGCTGTTAGATAGGCACGCGCATCAACCCGATCCTCGCTCGACTCCTCGAATCGCTCGCGCAGCCGCTCCTCCCCGATGATGCGCGGGAACGTGTCGAACGGGGATCCGCCGGGGGCGCTGCCGTTCGCCAGCGGATACGGCGCGCGGCGCAAACGAGCCGTCATGCCGTTGACGCCGTCGGTGGGCGCTCCACTCCCGGCCTCTCCCGGCCGGGGAGTGCCATTTCGCGCCCGTGGTTCGTCCGCTCCGTTCGCGGCCCGTCCTGGCTGGCGTGAGGCGTCTCGCGCCAACGGATCGCTCGACGACTCCGGCTCTTCGGGGCGCTCCTCGATCGTGCCGAGCATGCCCGCGAATTCCTCACGATGCTCTCCCAGGATCGGGTCATCCGCCATGACGACGAGCCGGGGCGTGGCGTGCAACACACCCGCGGCGCGCACGAAGGCGCCGACGACCAGCGCCGCACCGGGGTGCTTGGCACTGACCATGTCGCGGACGACGTACGAGACGAGCGTGCCCTCGAGATCCGGCGGCAACGATTCGTCCTGTATCTTGTCGACGGAACGAAAGACGTACTGCCTTCCATCCACGCCGCGGAAGCGGAGGGACAACGTCTCGTTGCTGCCACCACGCTCGAGAACCGTGAGCCCGCCGGCGAACGTGTCCGGTCGCAGCACCGGCACGCGGATCGGTGTAGTCCAAAGGTCCCGGTATCGGCTGCCGAGCAGCCACCGCTTCACCGCACCCGCGGAATATCGCGGCCCCGCAACCACGGTCGCGGAGTCTTCCTGCCGCGCGCCAACGCCGCTCGCGCCGGCGAGGATGGAGACGCCGGCCGCCACCACCATCGCGACCCGTCCCGGAATTCGCCGTCCATGGCGCCGTACCCTCGAGCTGCCAACCAAAGCGCGGCTCCAGTCGTGGTCGCAAACTCACGCCAACCCGCGACACCGCCCATACAAGCGCGGGCTCGCCGGACGGCACCCGGCCGGCGAACAACGCAACACGTCTGCCACGAGCGGGCTCAACACGGAAGGATCAGACGCATCTTCGGGGGGATGCGGTGCCGTCGGTCCCGCGCAACTCGGCACCTCGCGAAGACGAACGTGACGCAACGAACGAGTGACCTCGCACAGATAAGCGGGGCCGGTCCGAGGCAGGACGTCGCGGGCGTTGGTCGAGGGCGTCCGGGGTTGTCACGCCGGGGTCTCGCGGAACGTTATATATTATACTTTATTCAGATCGCAACGCAGAGGGACGGGCTGATCTTCATTCTAAGGAGGCCTGGCATGTCGGGTTGGATGGCACGAACCACGGCTGTACTGACCCTGCTGCTCGGGGCGACGAGTCAAGTCCACGCGCAGGCGACGGGCACGATTTCCGGTACGGTGGTGGATGCGCGGACGGGCGAAGGGATCGTGGGCGCCCAGGTCCACATCCCGAACACGAGCCTGGGCGTGATCACGGCGGCGAACGGCGAGTTCATCCTGCCGAACGTGCCGGTGGGCGAGCAAACGGTGCGGATGCAGAGCCTCGGATACGAGGCGACGGAGCAAACCGTGACGGTGGTGGAAGGCGAGACGGTGAGGGTGACGTTCAGCACCGGCCAGCAAGCGATCGACATGGAAGAGATCGTGGTGACGGCGCTCGGCATCACGCGATCGGAGCGAGGGCTCGGTTCCGCGGTTCAGAGTCTGGACGCGGATGCGATCGCGAAGATTCCGACGCTGAACGTTGCGCAAGCGCTTCAGGGCCGGGCTTCGGGCGTGCAGGTGACGCGTACGAGCAGCCGGCCGGGCGCGGCCTCGCGCGTGGTGATTCGGGGCGAATCGTCGTTCACGGGAGGTGGTCAGCCGCTCTGGGTGATTGACGGTGTGCCGATCGAGATGGAGACGGAGCCGCAGGGTGGGGACTTCGGGCCCGAAGCGGGTGAGGCGGGCAGCCGCGCGATGGACATCGACATGAACAACGTCGAGGAGATGTCGGTGCTCCGTGGTGCGGCCGCGACTGCGCTGTATGGGTCGCGGGCGGCGCACGGCGCGATCATCATCCGGACGAAAGGCGGTCAGGCGGGTGGGCCGACGCGGTTCACGGTGAACACGCGGTACTCGACGCATGAGGCGATGTTGAAGGGGATCCAGGAGACGTACACGGCGGGCCGATCCGATCCCGAAACCGGGCAAGCATACTACTGCAACGGCCTTCCTGACGGTTACGGTGGCTGGTGCGAGTCGGGATACTACCAGGCCGGTTTCCAGACGCCTACGACGAACAACGCGTGGGGGCCTCGCTACGACCAGCTCTCGCCGGAAGTGAGGGAGCACGAGTGTCCCGGCGAGACGGATCCTGCGAAGTGCCTGCGTCTGATCGACCCGCGGAAGGATTTTTATGGAACGGGGCACGTTCTGGAGACGTCGGTCAATGCGTCCGGCGGGTTAGGTGACCGCGGCTCGTTCAGCCTGAGTGGCACGAACGTCAGCGACCAGGGAATTCAGCCGAACACGTCGCTGGATCGGCTCAACTTGAGCGCTAACGTGACGCTGCGGCTGACGGACCGATTCCAGTCCGTGTCGAACGTCATGTACTCGGACACGAGGAATGCCTGGTTGACCGAGGGTTGGCAGGGCACGGAGCGTCAGCTCCAGTACCTGACGAATACGATCGACGTGCGGACGGCGTGGAACGAAGATGGCACGCCGGTGATGTGGGGCGCGAACACCCCACATCCCGCGTGGATCGCGGAGAACGAGTCCCGCACGAGCAAGACCGGCCGGTGGATCGCGTCGCAGCGGCTCAGCTTCGATATCACCGACCGGCTCACGCTCTCGAATCAGCTCGGCTTCGACACCTATCTCGAGAACCGCACGTTCAATCAGAACGAGCGGCCGTGGCGCACGGCGGAGGGTGATGAGTCCGGGTCCACGCGGCAGGAGCGGCACACGCGGACATCGATCAACAACGATCTGGTGTTGACTCTGTCGAACACGCCGCTCAGCGAGGTGTTCACGGTGAGCGGGCTCGCGGGCTTCAACATCCTGGCCCGCAGCAACGACAACCTGATCGGCGAAGGGGATGACATCGTCATCCCGGGGTTCTACAGCGTCTCGAACTTCCTCGATCAGGATGTGACCGGGGACCTCAGGGAGAATCGCCGGCTGATGGGCGTATACGGGCAGGCGACGATCGACTACCGAGACTGGGCGTACCTCAACCTCACGGCACGGAACGACTGGAGCTCGACGCTCCCGAAGGAAAACAACAGCTACTTCTATCCCTCCGCCGCGCTTAGCATGATCTTCACGGATGCGCTCGGGATACGGAACCGGTGGCTGGATTACGGCAAAGTCCGGCTCTCGGTGGCGAAGGTGGGGAGCGACGCGCCGCCGTACCGGCTCGCGACGACGTACAACCAGGCGGGCGGTGTCGAATGGCCGTTCAACGGCACGCTCGGGTTCGTGCAGAGCGGGACGCTCGGCAACCCCGAGCTGCGTCCAGAGAGCACGACCGAATACGAGGTCGGCCTCGAGCTGCGCGGCCTCGGCGGCCGGGGGAGCATCGACCTTTCGTACTACGACAAGCGGAGCTACGACCAGATCTTCGAGGTGCCTTCCTCGGCGGCCACGGGCTACGACGAGATCGTGCGCAACGCCGGCGATCTCCGGAACGAAGGGATCGAGGCCACGCTCCGCATGGTGCCGATCCAGACGGCGAAGGCGCGGTGGGACCTCGCGTTGAACTGGTCGCGCAACGAGTCGTCGGTGATCGAGCTCGCGCCCGGCGTGGAATCGATCCACCTGGCGGGCTACTCGTGGCCGAGCGTGCAGATTCGCGAGGGCGCGCCGTATGGTGTGATCTACGGCGAGGGGTGGCAGCGCACGGCGGATGGAGAGATCGTCATCGACGACGATCCGGAGAGCGACACGTATGGGTGGCCGGTCCTCGACGAGAATCTGCTGGTTATCGGCAACTCGCAACCCGATTGGCTCGGGAATCTGTCGACAGCGTTCACGTACGGGCCGTTCACGGTCTCCGGCCTGCTC
>JBOHRM010000268.1:0-2595 GCA_050732715.1 Longimicrobiales bacterium | reverse complement strand
CCGCTCGACGAGATCACCGACCGCGATCTCTCCGATCCCGATCGCGTCTAGAATCTCGCGGCGACTCGCCTCGCCCACGGCATTGAATACATCAGCGGTCGTCGGTGCGCGAGCCATGCGCAAATATATAACGATATGGGAATGTGTCAACGACGCCGGGTCAGACGACGCCCGGCACCTCGATCGCTGCGCGATGCCCCGACGCGGCGGCGAGCCGTCGATCGCGTGTGATGAGCGGAGCGTCCAGCGCCTTGGCAAGAGCGAGGTAACACCATTCAACTTATGAATCTTCGCTCGAGAGAGTGAACCCATGTAGTCCGTTAGATCGGAACGCCGAAGACTCGTCAGATTGTCGCACGTGATCCAGCACGCATGCTTGAGCCCTTCAGCCGAGCCCACGGCGACCTGCTTGGTGAGGCCTTCGCCGTGCGAATAGATTGGAGCACAGATAACCGTGTGGGAGGGCGACGAGACGCTCCAGACCGCGGCGCTGGTCCACGAGGCGTACCTGAAGCTGGTGGGCCAGTCGCGGATCGGAGCGACGAGCCGCGCCCACTTCCCCGCGCTCGCGGCCCGGGCGATGCGCCACATCCTCTGCAACTACGCCCGGGACCGAAGAGCGCAGAAGCGAGGCGGCGGCCTCGAGCACCTCCCGTTCGACGAGTTGAGTGCGGACGCGGCACGACTTGCGTTCTCGGCGGGGCCGTCGGACGTGGCGCGCCTTGCTCATCGTTCCATCAGCTACGGGCCTTGTGACACGGCACCGGCTCCATGCGCCACTCCTGCGTGCGCGAGTCGTCGGTTCCGGCGTCGATCCGTGCGGTGAGCGAGCCGTCCAAGCCCCGGGTGTACCGGATGCGCTTCGGGAAATCGTGTTCGGGCGCCTCGAACGTCGCGCTGCTCGCCTCGAGCGTCGTCAGCCGGAACTCGTGCTCGGACGGGCGGCCGCCCGGGAACGGCAGCAGCGCGATGCCGGTCGAGTCTGCCGTGATCCGCGCAAACTCGTGCTGCACGGCGGTGTCGCCGCGCAGATAGCGCGAGACCCCGAGCATCAGATTAGCTGACGGCGACGTGTAGGTCTCCTCGAGCACGCCGCCGTTCGCAAAATCGCCTTTCCAGCACCCCGCCATGAACGCGAGGTTGGCGAGTGTCGCATCGGCTAGTGCTTGTGCCCGCACGGAGCGAGGCGCCGCGCCGGTCTCCGCGGCGAGCGGCTCGCCCTCGATGTCGAGGTGCACGATCGGCGCGATGTTCGTCGCGGCGAGCGGCGCTTCGATGACCGACCGGTCTCCCACGATGATGATCTCGAGATGGTCGAGATCGATGTACCGTCGCGCCACGCGCACGAGGTCATCCATCGTCACCGCGTTCACGTGATCGGCAAGCGTCTCGTAGTAGTCGAGCGGCAGGTCCTGGAGAACCAGCCCCGAGATCGCGGTCGCGGTCGCGTTCACGGAGGCGAACAGCTGTGGTAGACGCTGGATGAGCGCGGCCTTGCCCTGCGCGATCTCGTCGTCCGTGAACGGCACGTCCCCCTGCACGCCGCGCAGGTGCGTCATGAACGCGATCAACGCGCTGTCGGTCTTGGCGGTGACGATCGCTCCGCCGGCGCGGAAGGCGCCGGGACCTTTGCCGTACCCGAAGCCCGAGCCCACGCCGTAGCTGTAACCCTTGACCTCGCGGATGTCGTGGTTCAGGCGAGACTGGAATAGGCCGCCGAGGATCGTATTCATGACCTCGATGGCGAAGTAGTCGGGCGTGTCACGCGCTGGGCCGGGGTGTCCGATCGCGAAGACGGACTGCGCCGCCCCCGGCTTGTCTACCAGATAGATAGTCGTCGGCCGGAGCGCCGGCACGGCCGGGTAGTCGTATGACGGCGGCTCGCCGCCCGCCGACCACGCGGAGAGTGCCGCGTCTACCGTCGACGTAGCCGTGGCGACATCGACGTCGCCGACAAGCGTGATGATCGCCCGGCCGGGCCGAAAATACGGTTCGTGGAAGGCGACGACGTCCTCGCGCGTGATCGACTCGACGCTTCTCTCGGTCATGAACCGGCCGTACGGGTGGTCTTCGCCGTAGATCACGCGGGCGAACACGTTGGCGGCGATCGCCGCGGGCCGGTCTTTCGCCTGCGTGATGCCGACGAGCGTCCGTGCGCGCAGCCGCTCGAGCGCATCGGCGGGGAACGAGGGGTGCTCGATCATGTCGGCGACGATCTCGAGCACGGCGGGGAAGTTCTCCGTGGTCGACAGGAACGTGAGGTTGCCGCTCTCGCCGCTCACGCGCACGTTCACGGACGTGCCGAGCAACTCGATTGCGTCCGAGAGCTGATCGCCGGTCATAGACGCCGTGCCCTCGCTCAACATCGCGGCGGCGATGCCGGCGAGACCGGTCTTGTCCGCGGGCTCGTCCTGGTTCGCGCCACCCAGGAAGTTGATGGCGAGGTAGACCAGGGGCAGATCGTGCTTCTCGGAGACGATCAGGCGTGCGCCGTTGGACAGCGTGCTCTCTACCCATGCAGGAACGTTGAGTAGACGTGGCGGCATCGGATCCGGCGGCAGGGTGCGATCGAAGCTGCTCGGGCCCGCTTGGCCG
>JBOHRM010000267.1:0-3657 GCA_050732715.1 Longimicrobiales bacterium | reverse complement strand
GCCGCGCCACGGCCCGCCGCGCCAGCACGCGTGGCGCCCGCCGCGGGTGATTTCTGGGACATCTTCTACGGCCAGGTCCGGCACCCGGAGTTCGCCGTCCGTGAGGGTGACCGCGTCGAGCCGATGGACCGTATCCGCCGGCTGACCGCGGATCACATGGTCCGCGCGAAGCGCATCGCGCCGCACGTCCATTCGTTCATCGAGATCGACTTCACGCAGATCGACCGCATCCGCGCCCAGTCGCGCGCACAGTGGGAGAAGCAGGGCGTGAAGGTCAGCTATACCGCGTTCGTCGCCTGGGCCGTCGCGCGCACGCTGCCCGCGTTCCCGATGGTGAACTCGACCATATCGGGTGAGAGCATCATCTACCGTAACGGCGTGAACATCGGCATCGCCGTCGATCTCAACCCCGGCCTGATCGTGCCGGTCATCAGGAATGCGGACGAGCTGAACGTGGTCGGCATCTCGAAGCGGATCAACGACCTCGCGCAGCGCGCCCGCGATCGCAAGCTCAAGCCGGACGAGATCCAGGGGGCGACGTTCTCGATCACGAACCCCGGCGTGCTCGGCACCATGGTCGGCATGCCGGTGATCCCCGAGGGCACGTCCGCGATCCTCGGTACGGGGTCGATCGAGAAGCGGCCCGTCGTGGTCGAGCTGGACGGCACCGACGTGATCGCGATCCGCAAGCGCTCGTATTTCTCGCTCGGCTACGATCACCGGATCGTCGACGGCGCGGACGCCGCGCGCTTCCTCGCGCAGCTCAAGCAGACGCTCGAGGCGTTCCCCGATGACGCCGCCTGATCAATCGGTTGCGGGTTCCGAGTCGCGAGTTCCGAGTCACCCCACCGCCACCTCGCCCGGTTCGAGCGTATCGCCGATCGCTGGCACCACTGCGGCGGCTTGGGAAACGGACCAGCCGCTCGACGGAGCATGGTCGGCCGCCCCGGGCGCGTGCGCTGACATCACCACCCCGCGCGGCGAACCCAACGCTCGCGCGCGGGTTGTCGAGTGGCGCTGGCTCGGCACGGTGCCGTACGGCCAGGGGCTTGCGCTCCAGACCGACGCCGTCGCCGCGCGCCGCGCGGGCACGATCCCCGACCAGCTGCTCCTGCTCGAGCACCCGCACGTGATCACGCTCGGCACGTCGTCCCGGCCCGACCACGTCCTCGTTTCCGACCACGAGCGTCTCCTCCTCGACATCGAGCGGTTCGAGACCGGCCGCGGCGGCGATGTCACCTATCACGGTCCCGGCCAGCTCGTCGGCTATCCGATCCTCGACCTGAAGCCCGACCGCTGCGACCTGCACCGCTACGTCCGCGACCTCGAGGAAGTGCTGATCCGCGCGCTGGCGGACCTCGGCATCACCGCGGGCCGTGTCGCCGGCCTCACCGGCGCTTGGGTTGGTGACAAGAAAATCGCGGCCATCGGCGTGCGCGTGTCGAGCGGTTGGATCACGTCTCACGGCTTCGCGCTCAACGTCTCGACCGACCTGCGCTACTTCGACGCGATCGTGCCGTGCGGCGTGCATGACCGCGGCGTAACCTCGATCGAGCGCGTCCTCGGCCGGCGACTGCCGATGAACGGTGTGGTCCGCTCGATCACCGAACGCTTCGCCGAAGTGTTTGGTCGATGCGTATCCGAGAATCCTGCGTGATCCCACCTCGGGCTGGGACGGTACCTTCCCCGGTAATTGGAGCGGCCTTGAGCCCGGACGGACCGACGGCCATCGACGGGGAGAGGGGGAAACACCATTCCCTTGAAATCCTCATGAGAGGCTTGGAGCCGCGTCGTTTCTCCTATGATGGATTGCGCCACGGCGCGCGGGGGGCGCTGAGAAGTGCCGAGCCCGTGCGGGCCCGGCCTTTCGAAGGCCATCAGCCCACCGCGGGCGCGGGCCGAAAGCGTTCGACCGGCGGTGGAGCAAACTCGTTGAAGTCGTTGTAACGACTCCACTTGTCGCGCTGCACCTCGAGCCATTTCTCGAAGCCGGACGCAACGAGGCCGGCGGAGTGGTCCTGTTTCTTGGCGGCGCGTGTGGCGAGGTGGTTCGCGTATTCGTTGTGGGGATGGCCGGCGTGGCCGCGGACCCAGCGCCAATCGACCTGGTGGCGTCGCGTCGACCGCTCGAGCGTCCGCCAGAGCTGTTCGTTCTCGATCGCGCCGTTCTTCCGCTTCCAGCCTCTTCGCACCCAGCCGGGGAGCCACTCGGACATGCCACGGATCAGGTACTGCGAGTCCGAAGTGAAGATGACGCCACACGGGTCGCGCAGCCGGTCGAGCCCCTCGATCGCGCTGCGCAGCGCCATGCGGTTGTTCGTCGTGGCGGGCTCGCTGACCCAGTAGTCGCGGCGCGCCCAGCGGTCTTCCTTCCAGTACTCGATCAGACCGCCCGCGCCGCCCGGCGAGTCACGGTCCGTGAACTGCACGCCGAGGCACGATTCATCGGCGTAGATGTAGACGAGCGGTTTCATTGCGTTCCGTAGCACGGATCCCGATCGAGCGGCCAGCGTTCGGACGTTCGGCGACGTTGTGTGGCGTTCAAGGTCGACGTCGCGAGGGCGATTTTCAACCCGAACGGCCGGGCAGCGCGATTGTGTTTCGGATACGTCAATGCTTCGCCGCCCGCCGCCGCCGGAGTGCTTTTCGGCCGGCCTGGGGCGCCGAGCAGCATGGCAGCCGCCTCGCTTGACACCTCGCGCCGCTGCCGTAAATTCGTGCGACGTTGTCTCTTGCGTATCTTAGGAGAACCAATTTGAGACCGGCGGCATACCTGCTCCTCGAAGACGGCCGTTGCTTCGAGGGCGAGCGGATCGGTGCGTCCGGCACCACGCTCGGGGAGGCGGTTTTCAACACCTCGATGACGGGGTACCAGGAGGTGCTGACGGACCCGTCGTATGCCGGCCAGATCGTCGTGATGACGACGCCGATGATCGGCAACTACGGCACGAACCCTGATGATGCGGAGTCGAGCCGTGTCCAGGTGGCGGGCTTCGTGGTGCGTGAGCTGTCGGAGATCTACAGCAACTGGCGGGGCACGCAGACGCTGGACGACTATCTCCGCGAGAACGGGATCGTCGGCCTTACCGGCGTCGACACGCGTGCGCTGACGCGGCATCTCCGATCGGCCGGCGCGATGCGTGCCGGCATCGCGGGGATGGACGTGCCGGTCGAGGAGGCGCGGGCGCGAATCCTGGCGCACCCGCACATGGCAGGCCTCGATCTGACGTGCGGCGTCTCGACGTCCGAGCCGTACGAGACCACGCCCTCCGGTGACCCGCGGTTCCACGTTCTCGCGTATGATTTCGGTGTGAAGCGTCGCTCGCTCGAGCTGTTGGCCGAACGTGGTTGTCGCGTGACGACGGTGCCCTCGCTCACGCCGGCCCGTGAGAGTCTCGCGCTCCGACCCGACGGCTTCTTCCTGTCGAATGGTCCGGGCGACCCGGAGGCGGTCGGCCACGCGATCGAGACCGTGCGGCTGCTGGCCGAGAACGAGGTGCCGATCTTCGGCATCTGTCTGGGGCACCAGCTGATCGGACACGCGTTCGGCGGCCGGACGTTCAAGCTGCTCTACGGCCATCGTGCGGGCAACCACCCCGTGCGGAGGCTGTCGGACGGCGCGGTCGAGATCACGTCGCAGAACCATGGCTTCGCGGT
>JBOHRM010000266.1:0-6255 GCA_050732715.1 Longimicrobiales bacterium | reverse complement strand
GCCCACGCGCGCGCGTCCGCGGCTCCTACGCCCCCCGCGACCGGCCGGAGGCCGGCAGCCGCTTCGTTCCCGCGCGGCTCGTACCGATAGTCGACGCGCCCGCCCAACCGAGTGCGCAGATTGTGCGTGTGCACCCACTCGCCAGGCGCGATGCTCGCCGTTGCGACGCCGATCGGGAAACCGTACTTCACCAACTGCGCGCCCGCCTCGATGCTCGCGAGCGCGACCTTGTGCCCCACCGGCACCTCGGAACCGATCACCAGCAGATCGCCGTCGACGCTCGCCGCCGCCCCCGTCGGGATCGCCTCCGCCGCGACGCCCACGTTGTCCGCAGGGTGGACCCTCAGCAGCCGCGCCGCCAATACCTTCATAACGGCAATGCTGAACGCGAAACGCTGAATGCGAGATGACCTGATGCCCGCCGAGTCCTCGTCCGTTCATTCATCATTCATCATTCATCATTCATCATTTCTCTATTGAAGCCTATACGTCTCCTTCACGAGATCGTACGTCACGGCGCGCGCCATCTCCCGCGCGTCGTTCATATCGATCACGTGTCGTGCGACGAGGCCGGCCAGGTAGTTCGCGTCGATGCGGCGTGATAGATCGTGCCGCGCCGGGATCGAGCAGAACGCGCGCGTGTCATCATTGAACCCCGCGGTGTTGTAGATGCCCGCCGTCTCCGTCGTTTGCTGGCGGAACCGCATGAGGCCTTCGATCGAGTCGTGGAACCACCACGGCGGACCCAGCCGTACCGCAGGATAATGCCCCGCCAGCGGCGCGAGCTCTCGCGCGTACGCACTCTCATCGAGCGTGAACAACACCAGCATGAACCGCGTGTCGTTGCCGTACGCGTTCAGCAGCATCCTCAGATTGCGCGTGTACTCCGTCGCAATCGGGATGTCCGCGCCGACGTCCGGGCCGAACCGCCGGGACAGTGCCTCGTTGTGATCCCGAAGCGACCCCGGGTGCAGCTGCATGACCAGCCCGTCCTCGAGCGACATCCGCGCCATCTCCATCAGCATGTTCGCCTCGAAGCGACGCTGATCATCCGCGGTCGCGGCACCGTCCCGAGCCTTCTGGAACAGCGTCTCGGCCGTCTCCGCTGACAGCGCTTCCGTGTACGGCTCGGCCACGGCGTGGTCCGTCGAGGTGCAGCCCAGCTCCTTGAAGAACGCCCGCTGCGCCTCGAGCGCCACGATAAAGCTCGCGTAATCGCTTACCGCGCGCCCGCTCGCGCGCTCCAGCGCGCTCAGCTCCTCGGCCCACTCCGGCGTCGCGATCCGGAACACCGCGTCGGGTCGGAAACACGGGATCACCCTGCCCGCCCAACCCGATTCGCGGATCGCCTCGTGGTGCACCAGCGAATCCGTCGCCGCGTCCGTCGTCGTCAGCACCTCGATCCCGAATCGCTCGTACAACGCGCGCGGCCGGAACTCGGGCGAATCAAGCTTCTCGCTGATCTCGTCGTAGATGCGCTGCGCCGTCTCACTCTCGAGCCGCTCCCGTACGCCGAACACCTCGGAAAGCTCGTAGTCCAGCCACGCGCCGGTAGGCGTGCCTCGGAATAGATAGTAGTTTTCACTAAATAGCTGCCAGATCCGCCGCGCGTCACCCTCGACCGGGCCGCCGTCCAGCGCGGGGATGCCTAACGACTCCATTGGGACGCCGCGCGAATACAGCATCCGTACGATGTAGTGGTCCGGGATCACGATCAGCGACGCCGGCTCCGGCAGAGGCCCGTCCTCCGACAGGATCCGCGCATCGACGTGGCCGTGCGGGCAGACGAGCGGCAGCTCGCGCGTCTCCTCGTAGAGCGTGCGCGCCGCACGCCGGACCCGCGGATCCGGGTCGAAGAATCGATCCTCGTCCAGTACGAGCGGCCTTCCGCGTGCCCGCGTGCTGCTGGCAGGTCGTTCGGTCGTGAGTTGGGTGTGCATGATCTGCGGTTCCGGATTTTGTTCAGAACGGAAACAAATATGAACGTAGCGGGTCTGCATGGCTAGGGCCAGGGACAGGGAATAAAGACATAGGACGTGGGACCCAGGACATAGGCCGGAGCCAGTGTGGAAAGTATAGAGGGCGAGAAGGGTTGGATGCGAAAGATCAACACGCGCAATTTCAAGCGAGCGACGCGGACGACGGCGCGCGAGGTGAACCGGCAGATTCTGCTGAATCTGCTGCGGGAGAATCAGCCGATCTCGCGTGCGGACCTGGCGCGGCGGATGAGTTTGGGGCGCGGGATGGTGACGGAGCTGGTGAACGCTTTGATCGCTGAGGGCGTGATTTACGAAGGCGCGACGGCGGCGGCGGCGCGGGGCCGGCGGCCGACGCTGCTGCACATACGGACGCGCGACCGGTTCGCGGTTGGTGTGGACGTTCGGTTCAGCCGGACGTACGTGATGCTGTGCGATTTTGCGGGACGGCAGGTTGCGCTCGAGTCGTTCGAGACGATCTTCGACCCCGCCGAGCTGGTCGGTGTTCTGGGGACGCGGATCCAGCGGATCCTGACGGCGAACGACGCGTTGATGCAATGCCACGGGATCGGTCTGGTGGTGCCGGGGATGGTGGATCGGCGCTCGGGCCGGGTGTTGAACTCGCCGCAGCTGGGCTGGCGCGGAGTCGACGTCAGCGATGCGCTGGCCGCCGCGACGAACCTGCCCGTGATGATCGAGAACGCGCCGATTGCGTGCGCGCTCGCGCATGTTTGGCTTGGCGCGCGAAGCAGCGACATGGAAAACTTCGTCTACGTGACGGTTTCGGACGGCGTGGGCGCGGGTCTGGTCGTGAACGGTCAGGTCGTACGCGGCCACGGCAGCACGGCGGGCGAGTTCGGCCATATCCCGATCACGGCGGACGGGCCGCGGTGCCTGTGCGGCAAACCCGGCTGTCTGGAGGCGTACACATCGAATCTGGCCACGCTGGCGCGTTATCTCGGGTCGGACCTGTCGGACGTCGGCATGCGACGCATGTTGCGGGAGACGACGTTCACGATCGAGGACCTGATTGCACGCGCGCGAGCGAGCGATACGAAGGCGCGCCACGCGCTCGACGAGACGGGGCGCTATCTCGGCATCGGACTGTCGATCATCGTCAACGGCCTGAACCCCGAGCGCATCTTCGTTGGCGGCGAGATCGCCGAGGCGTGGGAGTTGATCGAGCCGCGCGTTCGAGCGGTGGTTGCCGAGCGAGCGCTCACGGAGGGCGCGGCGCATACGCCGATCACGCCCGAGCCGGGGACCGAGTACCCGCGGCTGCGCGGCGCGACGGCGCTCGTGGTCGCGCCGATTTTCGCGGCACCGCAGGTCGGGTGAGCGGACTATCGCGGTGGCTGCTCGAACACGGTCAGCGCATCGCGGAGCGCGTCCGGAGGGATCGGCGCCACCGTGCCGAACGGGTGCTGCAGCGCCCAGATCAGCGTGAGCAGCAATGCGAGCCCGGCCGCGATCGCACCGCTCACGATCAGGTGCACTCGCAGCGTGCTGATGCCGAAGAAGTACGAGAACGCGAGCATCACCGCACTGAGCACGTACAGCGTGACCCACATCGGTGCCGGCAGCCCGACGCGGCTTCGGATCAGCCGCAGATTGCGTTGATCATCCAGCGCGTCCAGACGCTCGATGGACCATTCGAGCCAAAGCCTCTCGCGCTCCGTACGCGGACTCAGCGACAAATACTCGCGCCAGATCGCGTTGTACGCCCGGAGGGCCTCCTGGCTGGTACCCCCTCCCGCCATCGCCGGCCATTCGTCGGTTTTGACGGCGACAGCGTATCGGCGAATCCGGTCCTGAAGCTGTTTGCGTTCCGGATCCGGGAACGCGACGGCGTTACGAAACAGGTCGACCAGCGCGATCGCCTCGTGTTCCGCGATGTCCCAGGCCTCGGTGTATCGTTCCCACACGGCGACCACCATGAAAGCGATGACGATCCCGCTCAAGACGCTGACCACGGAGAACACGTGGCCCAGGACGGGGTTGTGGCTCTCGAAGAGCTGCAACGGCAGGACCCGCCTCGCCACGAGCAACCCGCCAGACGCAAGCAACGTCGCGACTACGACGGCAGCGATCAGCAGGCCGACGAATCTTTCCACGAGGTTCGGGTTCCGAGTTCCGAGTTCCGAGTTCCGAGTTTCCGGCTTGAGCTCGCCCGTTCGCTTCGACGTCGCCGCTCGGGTTTTCGGCTGTCGCGTTCACGGTCTCGGCCGCCGGCCCGCCTGAACGCCGAGTCGAGCATGCGACGTTGCACGTTCCGCTCCATTGCGCGGCGGATATGGGATGGCGTGAACGGTGGCGGCGCCTGGCCGCGGTACTGTCCGGGCGGTCAAAATTCGGTCCCCTCTCCCCGTCGACGGGGAGAGGGTTAGGGTGAGGCGATCGGCGGACAGCGGCCGAAGCCGAGGCGAGGCTATTGAGAGTCCTGTACATCGTCAGCGCATACAACCGGGAGCCAGGCGACGTGATCACGCCGTGGCTGGTCGAGACCGTGCGCCATCTGAGGGGCCGCGGCGTCGACGTGCAGGTGCTCGCGCCGTCGTACCGGGGGCTGACGAGTCAAGACGTCGATGGTGTGCGTGTCCACCGGTTTCGATATGCGCCGCGGCGGTGGGAAGCGCTGACGCACGAGGAGACGGCACCCGACCGGGTCCGCCACCGGCCGCTGTACCTGGCCGAGGTGCCCGGTTATGCACTTGCGGGCGCGGCTGCCGCGGCGCGGCTGGCGCGCCGGGAGGCGATCGACGTCGTTCACGTGCACTGGCCGGTGCCGCACGCGCTGATGGGGTGGGCGGCGCGTTGGGCTTCCGGTGCGCCGCTCGTCTGCACGTTCCACGGCGTCGAGCTGACCTGGGCGCGGAAGACGCCCGTAATGATGCCGTTCCTGAAGCGTACGATTCGAACCGCCGATGCGGTCACGGCCAACTCGAGCTACACCGAGCGATTGATCCGCGCGGTGTACGATCGGCCGGTCGAGCGGATCCCGTTCGGCGCGGCGATCGAGCCGCCGGCCGCCCCGGCGTTGGCGCCGGAGCCGTCGAATGCGCCGCTTCCGTCCAGCGGGGAGAGGCCTGAGGCCGAGTCGCGGTCCGGCGAACGGCCGCCGCGCGTGGGCCGCGAGGCGGGCGACCGGTTCGAGCTGCTGTTCGTGGGCCGGTTGGTCGAGCGTAAGGGCGTTCACTACCTTCTCGATGCGCTGGCGCGGCTCCGCGACGACGCTCGCGTGCATTTGCGCGTGGTCGGCGATGGCCCGATGCGGCCGGCGCTCGAGGCGCGGGCGGCGCAGCTCGGAATCGATGACCGCGTCATCTTCGAGGGTTTGTTGAGCGGCGATGTGCTGCGCCGGCGCTTCGCGGAGTGCGATGCCTTCGTGTTACCGGCTGTAGTGGATGCGAAAGGCGATGTCGAGGGGCTCGGTGTAGTCTTGATCGAGGCATTGTCTTATGAGAGGCCGGTGATCGCGAGCGCGGCGGGCGGCATCGTCGATATTGTGCGGGACGGCGACACGGGCTTGCTCGTACCGCCCGGCGATGCGGCCGCGTTGGCGCACGCGATCGTGCGTTATGTCGAGGACCCGCGGCTCGCGGCGGCGCTCGCGGCACGCGGGCGGGCGCACGTCGAGCGCGAGTTCTCGTGGCCGGTGATCACGGAACGATTGGTGACGCTTTATGAGAGACTACGAGCCCGGTAGCGGACGCGAGGCGATTGCGTGGCGGTGAGAGCGCGAAAAACGGAGAAGGCCGGCCGCGGCGCCGAGCCCGTCGCGACGGCGGACAACGATCTCTTCCCGGGCGTCTGGCTGATCGCGAGCTATCTCGTGCTGGTCATCGTCTTCTTCCTGCCGGTGCTGCTGCCCGGAAGGATGATCTTCGGCACGGACTATCTCGCGATCTCCTACCCGTTCGAGGAGATCGTCACGCGCTGGTTCCGGGCCGGCGAGCTGCCGCAGTGGATTCCCTACGTCTACGGCGGCGTTCCGTTCTTCGCCAATCCGATGGACATCTACCAACCCGTGACGCTCGCGCTACGGCTGCTGCACGTGCCCACGTATGTGCACCTGCCATGGATCTTCATCATCCATTTTTCCCTCGCGGGCACGGGCATGTACCTCCTCGTGCGCGAGCTCGGCGTGCGCCGGTTCGCCGCGTATCTCACCGGCCTCGCGTTCATGTTCTCGGGTTACCTGATCTCGTTCATATTTGCCGGTCACGAGGGCCGCGCGATCGTCGCCGCGCTCGCACCGCTGTTCCTCTTCGTGCTGTAC
>JBOHRM010000265.1:0-2804 GCA_050732715.1 Longimicrobiales bacterium | reverse complement strand
GCCTTTGAAAAAACGGCTGGCGCCCGTGTTGTTCGCGGGCGCCAGCCGTACCTCTCGCGAGGCGACCACGACGCTTGAGAGAGTCGGGACGGCCGGATTTGAACCGGCGACCCCCTGAACCCCATTCAGGTGCGCTACCGGGCTGCGCCACGTCCCGCCACACTCAAATCTAACCCTCCGCCCGCTACCTTACAACCAACCGCGTCGTGTACGCCACACACGACGGCATCACACGCTGCGCGGCCAACGAAGCTACGCGTCGTGGAGCGAAGCGGCCGCGCTGAGCCCCAGCTTCCGCAGCAATGTGACGGCGGCTTGCTTCTCGCGCTTCGTGAGACCGTCGACGGCGTGCTCGATCGCCGCGGCGTGCTCAGGGAATATCCCGGCGATCAGCGCGTCACCGGCGGGCGTGAGCGCGGCGTACGAGGCGCGCCGATCGTGCTCGCAGTCGCGCCGCTCGACCAGGCCCTTCTTGACGAGGCGGTTGACCAGGTACGTCACCCCTCCGCTGGACACCAGGATCTTTCGCTGCACGACGCCGAGCAGCATGGGTCCCTTGTGGTAGAGTGCCTCGAGGATGCCGAATTCGCCCGGCGACAGGCCGTGGCGCGCCATGTCCGCCTCGGCGTGGCGCGAGACGGCGGCCTGCGCTCTGGACAGGACGACCCACAGCTTGAGCGCCAGCGCGGTATCGTCTGGATACTGGTCTCGATTCATGATCATCAAGAGGACGCGCCCCACGGCGCCAGCATAACACGGCCACCGCCCCGGGTGAACGCTCGCTATAATATGTTGATACGCGCCGCCGGTTTCTGGACCTGGCTGCCGGGAGGCCTGGCAGCAGCGGGCGCCGCCATCAATTTACCCACGACGCTTCTTGACGACCACGTGACATTCGACGTTTCTTTCGGCAGCCGATTCCGGAGGTGGCGAATGCGACGACATCTCGTGATCACTACGCTCGCGGCGCTCGTACCGTTGCGCGTGGCCGCGCAGGGACTCGACCTGAGCGACGCTCGGCTGGTCGATCTGACGCACGCGTTCAACAGCGAGACGCTGTACTGGCCGACATCGCCGAGCGCGTTCGAGCTCGAGCGGCTGGCGTTCGGCGTGACTGACGGCGGCTATTTCTACTCGTCGAACACGCTGTCCACGCCGGAGCACGGCGGCACGCATCTCGACGCGCCGATCCATTTCGCGGAGGCGGGGATGTCGGCGCACGAGATCCCACTCGCCCGGCTCATCGCGCCGGCGGTGGTGATCGATGTTTCGGAGCAGGCCGCGGCCGACCCGGACTATCGACTCGCGCGCGACGATGTGTTGGCGTTCGAGGGCGAGCACGGGCCGATCGAGCCGGGCACGATCGTGCTGTTGCGCACGGGCTGGAGTCAGTTCTGGCCGAATGCGGCGCGCTATCTCGGCGATGACACGCCGGGCGACGCGTCGAACCTGCACTTTCCGAGCTTCGGCGAGGACGCGGCGAGGTTGTTGGTCGAGGAACGGCGAGCGGGCGCGCTCGGCGTCGACGTCGCATCCATCGACTACGGCGCCTCGACGGACTTCACGGTGCATCGCATCGCAGCCGCGCAGAATGTGCCGGGTTTCGAGAACCTGACGAACCTGGACGAGCTGCCGCCGACGGGCGCGGTCGTGATCGCATTGCCGATGAAGATCGAGGGCGGATCGGGCGGACCGCTGCGTGCGGTCGCGATCGTGCCGGCGAACGACCGAGGGTGAACCCGTTGCCGAGAGCGCCAACGTTGGCCGTCTCAGTGGATCGGTTTCGATACGACCCATCCCAGAGTTGTCGATGACGAGAAGTAGAGCGTGCGCGAGCCTCTTGGCCGGTGCGGTGTTTCTTGCGCCCGGAGACGTGGCGGCGCAGGTGGCGTGGGACTCACCGATGCTGGTGCCGCCACAGTACGCGCCGGGGTTCGGGATCTTCTTGTTGGGTCCCGCCGGCGGCGACCTCGGCGTCCTCGCCACGTTCCGCTCGCCCGGGTGGAACTTCGGCGTACGCGGCGGGATCGCCGAGGAGTCGGGCCAGGATGATGTCGCGGTGCTCGCCGGTCTCGACTACGAGGGCGTCCTGACGCGGTCGACGAGGGAGTTCCCGCTCGACGTCGACTGGGTGGTCGGCGCCGGCTTCAGCGCGGGCGACGATTTCCTGCTCAGCTTTCCGCTCGGCCTAACCGCGGGCCACTCGTTCACAGCCGAAGAAGGCGTGGTGTTCACGCCGTACGCCACGCCGCGCGTCGTGCTCGATGCACTCTTCGGAGACAACGACGACCGCGTCGACCTCGATTTCGCGTTCGACCTCGGGCTCGACCTGCGTTTTACGCCAGATCTCACCGTGCGGTTCGGTGCGACGCTCGGCGACCGCGAGGCCGTCGCGATCGGGTTGGTATTCTGACGGAGCGGGTGACGCGGGACGTGACCCGGCCCCGCTGCCGACTCAACGGATGCCGACCTGGCCGCGCACGTCCGCGATGAGCTTCACGGGGTCGTAGCCGACGCCATCCTTGAAGACGAGCGTGACGTTGCGCACGTCGGCCGGCGATCTCGTCGGATCGCCGCGCAGCACCAAGAGGTCCGCGCGCTTCTCGATCTCGACGCTCCCTGAACCTCGTCCTCGCCGAGCACCGTCGCGCCGTTCAGCGTCATGATCCGGATCGCTTGCTCGGGCGTGAACCCCGCCTCGACGAGAAGCTCGTAGTGCTTCATGTTCAGCTCGGCGTACGGGTGCTGCGCACCGGCCGTCCGGATCGTCGTCACGCCGTTCGCGAGGTACAGACGCGGCGCCG
>JBOHRM010000264.1:0-2329 GCA_050732715.1 Longimicrobiales bacterium | reverse complement strand
GATCAGGTCGCGCTGCTCTCCGCGATCGACGACAACGTGACCGCGCTGCGCCGCGCGCCGCGGGACGGCGCGAGCCCGAACGACCACTGGTTCGCGATGTTGAAGTACCTGACCGTGTGGGGCTACTGCACCTCCGAGGTCGGGATGCGCGATACGCTGGGCGCCTACCCGCTGCCGCTTCGATACGACCCGTGCGCGCCCTACGCGCCACCCAACGGCGCCACCCCATCCTGACGCCCGTGCCTCGCGTATGACTTCGCCGAACGACTACGACGCGATCGTCGTCGGCTCCGGCATCAGCGGCGGCTGGGCCGCGAAAGAGCTGACCGAGCTCGGCCTGCGCACGCTCGTGCTCGAGGCGGGCCGGCCGATCGATCCCGAGACCGACTACGTCGAGCACGTGCCCGTTTGGGAGATGCCGTTCCGCGGGCTCGGAAACCGCCGCGCCGTCGAGGCGAGACAGTCCGTGCAACGCTGGTCCGTCTCGTTCGATGAGCTCAGCCACGTGTTCTGGACGGACGACGTCGACAACCCGTACACCACACCCGACGACAAACCGTTCGACTGGTTCCGTGCCCGGCAGGTCGGTGGCAAGTCGATTATCTGGGGCCGGCAAGTCTATCGTTTGAGCGACCTCGACTTCGAGGCGAACCTGCGTGATGGCATCGCCGTCGACTGGCCGATCCGCTACCGCGACATCGCACCGTGGTACGACCACGTCGAGCGCTACATCGGCGTGAGCGGCCAGGCGGAAGGCCTGCCGCATCTCCCCGACGGTGAGTTCCTGCCGCCGATGGCGCTGAACTGCGTCGTACAGCACGTGCGCGAGCGGTTGCAGGCGGCATTCGGCCGCGAGCGCGTGCTCACGATCGGCCGCACCGCGACATTGACCGCGCCGCACAACGGCCGTCAGGCGTGCCACTATTGCGGCCCGTGCCAGCGCGGCTGCATCACGCGTTCGTACTTCAGCAGCCTGAACGCCACGCTGCCCGCGGCGCAGGAGACCGGCCGTCTTACACTCAGGCCGTTCAGCATCGTGCGCAGCGTCATCTATGACGAGGAGTCGCGTCGCGCCACCGGCGTGCGGGTCATCGATGCGCAGACGCGTAACGAGATCGAGTTCACGGCGCGCATCATCTTTCTCTGCGCATCCGCGATCGAGAGTGCGCGTATCCTGTTGAACTCCGAGACGCCGAGCTTCCCTGATGGGCTGGCCAACTCGAGCGGCCAGGTGGGCCGCAACATCATGGACCACATCAAGTGGGGCGGCGCCGCCGGCGAGATCGACGGCTGGACCGACCGCAGGACGATCGGGTCGAGGCCGAACGGCATCTACGTCCCCCGCTTCCGCAACATCTCCTCGAGGCATCCCGACTTCATCCGCGGATACGGCTTCCAGGGCGACGCCAGCCGATCCGGCTGGCAGGCCGGCGCGCGCGCACCCGGCATCGGCCTCGACTTCAAACGCCGGCTCAACGAGCTCGGTCCCTGGAGGATGAGCTTCGGCGGGTACGGCGAGATGCTGCCGCGCGAGGAGAACCGCGCCGCGCTGCACCCGACCATGGTCGACGCCTGGGGCATCCCCGCGCTCCACATCGAGTGCTCGTGGAGCGAAAACGAGCTCGCGATGCACCGCGACATGGCCGTCGCCGCCGCCGAGCTGCTCGAGGCCGCGGGCGCGACGAACATCCGCCCCAACACGCGCGGCCCGAGCACACCCGGCAACGCGAACCACGAGATGGGCACCGCGCGCATGGGCCGCGACCGGAGGACCTCCGTGCTCAACGGCTGGAACCAAACCTGGGACGTGCCGAACCTGTTCATCACCGACGGCGCGTGCATGACGTCCGGCGGCTGTCAGAACCCGTCGCTCACCTACATGGCCCTCACCGCGCGCGCCTGCCACTACGCCGCCGAACGACTGCGCCGCCGCGAGCTCTGAGCAACGCGTTGTATCGCTGAAATTCTGGTTCGAGTCCGTCTCTGTGCCGAGCGGTTCGTCTGGCCGCCAAGGCCGGTCCGCATATTGCCAAGACATCGGCCCACATGTTCACCATCGAACACGGACCACGGAGGTCGAACCATGAGAATGACGCGGATCTCGACGGCACTGTTCATCGTCGCAATGGCGCTGGTGGCTGCGTGCGGGCCGACCACAGCCGGAAGCGAACCGGCCCCAACGCTCGATCCCGCGACCAACGACACCGCCACGGACACGCTGAATGTCAGATAGCCCCTGACGCGTGGTGTCCGCGTCCGGTCACCTCGCGCTTCGCTGGGTGAACGTTTCGAGTTGCGAGCCGGGCCCCGGAAAGAAGGGGCCCGGCTC
>JBOHRM010000263.1:0-9451 GCA_050732715.1 Longimicrobiales bacterium | reverse complement strand
CCTCCATTCAATGCTGTTTGCTTGCCGTCTACAGGGCAAATGTTCGCTTAGCTCTGCCAGCCCCAGCTCGGGAGGCGTCTTCACTCAGGTGGTCGATGTACCGTACAAGACGCGAACGGCCGCAGATTCGTTGTGTCACACGCTTGCGCTCGTCCCGCATGGGATCGTATTTGTTGCCGCGTAATGTTGTGCCTGTGACCTTTGGCGCAATCTCGAATTCGCAGTTCACGACTCGGAACTCGGAACCCGGAACTCGGAACCGAAATGCGCAAGCTTCGTTTCGGAATGGTCGGCGGCGGCCCTGGTGCGTTCATCGGCGCGGTCCACCGCCGCGCCGCGATGCTCGACGGCCTGGCCGAGCTGGTCGCGGGCGCGTTCTCGTCGGACCCCGATAAATCGCGTGTGCAGGGGCAAGCGCTCGCGCTCGATCCCGCGCGCGTCTACGCGAGCTACGAGGAGATGGCGGACCGCGAGGCGGCGCTTCCCGAAGGCGAGCGCATCGATTTCGTCTCGATCACCACGCCGAACCACGTCCATCATCGTATCGCGAAGACGTTCATCGAGCGAGGCTTCCACGTGGTCTGTGACAAGCCAATGACCACGACGCTCGAGGACGCCGAGGACCTGTCCCGCCTCGTCGACAGCCACGGCGTCGTCTTCGCGCTCACGCACAACTACACCGGCTATCCGCTGGTCAAGCAGGCGAAGGCACTGGTCGCGCAGGGCGTGCTCGGCGAGATCCGCAAGGTCGTGGTCGAATACTCGCAGGGCTGGCTCGCCACATCGCTCGAGTCCACGGGCAACAAACAAGCGGCGTGGCGCACGGATCCAGCGCAGGCCGGCGCGGGCGCGATCGGTGACATCGGCTCGCACGCCGAGAACCTCGCCCGTTACATCGCCAGCCTCGAGATCGAGCGCCTGTACGCGGACGTCAGCACGTTCGTACCCGGCCGCCGCCTCGAAGACGATGCGAACATGCTCCTCCACTTCCGCGGCGGCGCGAAGGGGATCCTCTTCTGCTCACAGATCTCGTTGGGTGAGGAAAACCGTCTGGCGATCCGCGTGTACGGCACCGAAGCTTCGCTCGAGTGGCGGCAGGAAGAGCCGAACTTCCTCGTGGTTCGCCACGCCGACCGGCCCGTCGAGGTCTACAAGCCGGGCCACGGGTTCCTGTCGCCGGCCGCCGTGCACGCGACGCGGCTGCCGTCGGGCCACCCCGAAGGGTTCATCGAGGCGTTTGCAAACGTCTACTCGAACGCGATCCGAACGATCGCCGCGCGCATCGCCCAAGCCGCTCCGGACCCGCTGGACACGGATTTCCCGACCGTCCAGGACGGCGCGGTCGGTGTGAGCTTCATCCTGAACGCGGTCCGCAGCGGCCAACAGCGCGACTGGGTGGACGCGGCGTACGCTCCGCCGGGCGCGATCACGGCGAACGCCACTATCGAGCAGCGCGGCTGAATAGAGAAAGGCTGGTAGACGACACGGCGCATGGTAGGAGTTCTCTCGCAAAGGCGCCAAGTGCGCGAAGGGTTCGCCAAGTGTCTTGGCGGCTTGGCGCGAGCTTCCTTACCGGCCCATACGCTTTCATCCACTGCGAGTGCCCGGGAGCGGTATTGAAAACAGGAGCGCCTCCTGACGGGTCGATATTTCATCATATCTCTTCGTCCACTTTTCGAAACAATATGCGGCCGGCTCGCCAGCCACGCTACCGCCGGTAGCGGCTCTATGCTAAACTTGGCCATGGTTGATCTCCCTCGGAGCAGGCGAGGACGCCCCGAGCGGCATCCCGCCACGGCCGCCGCCTGAGCCCACGGCTTTTCCTGCTGGAGTTGGACACGCATGCGTAGAATGACCCTGGTCGCACTGCTGCCTCTCGCGGCCGTCGCTTGCTCGGACGACGTTTCGGGTCCGAACGGGAACAACGGCCCGCCGGGCGTGCCGTCGGTTGGCGACGTCCTGACGCTGAACGTTCCGCGAGATGTCGACGAGCCGTGCGATGCCAGCCCCGACGCCCGCGACGGCCGTGTCGTCGAGGTGACGGCGAACACGGTCGTGGTCGTGGATACCGCGAATCCGTCCGGCGACCTGAGCGATCAACAGTACTCCGCTCTGGCTGACGAATTCGAGGAGTGGGGCTACCCGGTGGTGGTCGATTATTTCGGCGAGCCGTCGGACCTGGATGAGAATGAGCGCGTGATCGCATTCTTCACCCGCGCGGTCAACCAGTACACCGAGGAAGACGACGAAGGCTTCATCTTCGGCCTTTTCTGGCCGGGCGACCTCTTTTCGAGCACCGGCACCGGCAACTGCGCAACGAGCAACGAGGCCGAGGTCCTCTACCTCGCCGTGCCGGACCCGGGCGGCGTTGAGGGCCCCGAGGTCATCGCCAACACGATACGCAGCTCCGCTGTCGGCACGATGGGTCACGAGATGCAGCACCTCGTGAACGCCTCGCGTCGCATCTACGTTCCTCCGACCGCCAGTCAGTTCGAGGCCATCTGGTTGAACGAGGGGCTCAGCCACATCACCGAAGAGCTGATGTTCTTGGAGCGAGCGGGCAGCGGCCCAGGGATGAACATCGACCTCGAGTGGCTACGCGACGGGCCGCCATGCGTGAGCCCGCCTGACGACGACGCCTCCGAGCGCATCTGTGCGTTCAACCAGTTTCAGATTCAGAACTTCAGTCGATTCGCGATCTTCCTCGAGGATCCGCACACCGACACTGCGTCGTTGGTGAACGCGGAGGGCACGCTGGCATCCCGCGGGTCGGACTGGCACTTCCTGCGCTACGCCGCGGACCGGCTCGGCTCCGCGGTGCAGGCCGACTTCTGGTCGGATCTCGTGAACACCGAGCTCAACGGGCTGCCGAACCTGACGCAGGCGCTCGGCACGGCGCCGGAACCGTGGATACGCGATTGGTCCGCCGCAGTCTACGCCGATGATGAGGTTTCGGGCGATGCCGTGTTCCAGTTTCCGAGCTGGAATCTGCGCGAGATCTATCCGGCGTTCGAGGATGCGAACGGTAGCCAGATCTATCCCGAATATCCGCTGGCGCTCAGCGAGCTGAGCGATGACGCTCCCCTCGAGCTCGACATCGGGGGGTTGGCCGCCGCGTATGTACAGGTCGAGGTGCCGCCTACCGGCACGGCGACGGTCACGCTCAGCGCGGGCGAGGCCGCGCTCGAGGAGTTGCGAGTCTCCGTCATAGACGCTTCGACTGCCGAGGTCACACAGCACGAAGGTGATGGCGCGGCCGAGATCTCGCTCGAGGGTGGCACGACGGGTACAACGTACGTGCTCGCCGTCCTGAACGCGTCGACCACGGCGACATCGATGTTGCCGCTCCAGCTCGAATCCGACGGTGCCGGGCCACCGCTGGTGGCGAGCGCCGCATCTCGCGAGCGGGCTACGGCGTCGCGCGGCCCGCTCGCTCTGGGCGCGGCTCTCGCCACGAGCGGTGCGGCGGTGCCGTTGCGGGCGGTCAACCACCGGTTCCACCTGGACTTCCTCGAGCGTGCGCAACGGCAGCTGACACCCCGTATCGCGCACGCGCGTAGGGCGTACCGTGAACGCGCGTGGAGTCGCGACGTGATCCGTTGACGAAACGGTGACCCCATGAACACGCAACGTTGGATCGAGCTCTCGCTGATGCTTTCATTTCTCGCCGTCGCCGCAGGCGGCGCCCGTGCCGCGAGCGCGCCGGCTTCATCGCCCGTGGCGATGGCCGGTATCACCTCGCAGACCCAGGAGACCTTAGCGCCCGTCGCCGAGCAACGTCACCACGAGCTGACCACGCACGGTCATGTTCGCGTCGACGAGTACTACTGGCTTCGCGAGCGCGAGAATCCCGAGGTCATCGCCTATCTCGAGGCCGAGAACGCGTACACGGAGGCGATGACGGCGCACACGAAGGCGCTCGAGGACCGGCTGTTCGAGGAGATACGGTCTCGCATCGATGAAACGGACGAGTCCGTGCCGTATCGTCTGCGCGACTATTACTACTATACACGCACGATCGAGGGGAAGGACTACCCGATTTTCGCGCGCAGGCGCGGCTCGCTCGAGGCGCCCGAAGAAGTCATGCTCGACGCGAACGTGCTCGCCGAGGGGAAGAGCTTTTTCGCGATCCAGGGGATCCAGGTCAGCGAAGGCCAGGACATCCTCGCGTTCGCCGTCGACACAGTCGGCCGTCGCATCGCTACGATCCGGTTCAAGAACCTGTCGGCCGGCGAGATTCTCGAGGACGTGATCCCCAACGTCACCGGCAACATGGCGTGGGCCGCGGACAACCGCACGCTGTTCTACGCGCGGCAGGACCCGAACACGTTGCGCTCGTATCGCATCTTCCGGCACGTGCTCGGCACGGACCCCGCGCAGGACGAGATCGTGTTCGAGGAGACGGACGAGGAGTTTCGCACGTTCGTGTTCCGCACCAAGTCACGCGAGTACATCGTCATCGGTTCATCGCAAACGCTGAGCGACGAATACCGATACGTGAGCGCGGATGACCCGCAGGCCGAGTTTCACGTGTTCCTGCCCAGACAGCGCGATCACGAGCACTCGATCGACCATTTCGGCGATCACTTCTACATCCGGACGAACGCTCCGAGCACAGCCGGTGCGGCGAAGGCGCGGAACTTCCGGCTCGCGCGCACACCGGTCGGCCGCACCGCGCCCGAGAACTGGGAGGAGGTCATCGCCCACCGGGACGACGTGTTGCTCGAGGGTTTCGAGATCTTCCGCGATCATCTCGTGGTGGCCGAGCGGCAGGACGGCCTTACGCGGTTGCGCGTGCGGCCGTGGTCCGGCGAAGCGGAGCACTACATCGAATTCGAGGAGCCGGCCTACCTCGCGTACGCCAGCAACAACCCCGAGATCGATACGAACACGCTGCGCTTCGGCTACACCTCGCTGACCACGCCGTCATCGGTCTACGACTATGACATGCAGACGCGCGAGCGGACGCTGCGCAAGCGCGACCGCGTGCTCGGCGGCTACGATCCCGCTGAGTACCGCACGGAACGGCTGTACGCCGAGGCGCGGGACGGCACGCGCGTCCCGGTCTCGCTCGTCTACCGCCGCGACCTCCGGCGCGATGGACCCCAGCAGCTGCTGCTCTACGGCTACGGCTCGTACGGTGCGAGCATCGACCCGTCGTTCTCGTCGCTCCGCCTCAGCCTTCTCGATCGCGGCTTCGCCTTCGCCATCGCGCACATCCGCGGCGGCCAGGAGCTCGGCCGGCAGTGGTACGAGGACGGCAAGCTGCTCAACAAGATGAACACGTTCACGGACTTCATTGACGTCGCCGAGCACCTCGTCGCCGAAGGCTACACCACGCCAGACCAGCTCTACGCGCAGGGTGGAAGCGCCGGTGGGCTGCTGATCGGCGCGGTGATCAACTTGCAGCCGGACCTGTTCCACGGCGCCATCGCCGATGTGCCGTTCGTCGACGTCGTCACGACGATGCTCGATGAGACGATCCCGCTGACCACGTTCGAGTACGACGAGTGGGGCAACCCGAACGAGCGCACGTCCTACGACTACATGTTGTCCTACTCGCCGTATGACAATGTCGAGGCGCAGGCGTACCCACACCTTCTCGTGACCGCGGGGCTGCACGACTCTCAGGTCCAATACTGGGAGCCCGCGAAGTGGGTCGCGCGGTTGCGCGAACGGAAGGTTGACGATAACCGGCTGCTGCTCAAGACGAACATGGAGGCGGGTCACGGCGGCGCGTCCGGCCGCTACCGCCGTTGGCGCGAGATCGCGTTCGAGTACGCGTTCCTGCTCGACCTCGCGGGGTTGGCTTCCGACACACAATAGCGCGCGCCGCGGCCAGCGCTGAGCGACGCTCCCGGCTGATCCCCTCGCCCCCGCTTGCGGGGAGAGCGTTTGGGTGAGACATCGGGGGTGAAGAGTGGCCGCCGGCCAGCGCCAAGCTGATCCCCTCGCCGCCGCTTGCGGGGGAGAGGGTTAGGGTGAGGGGGCCTCGGCCCCGCGAGTCAGCGTCGGATCACCCCGTACGAGCCGACCTCGAGCCCCTCAGCCGTCCGCCGGCCCGTCACCCAGACCTTCGCGGCGTCGAGCCCTGTGAGGCGGTCAGACGCGCCGATGAGTCGAACCGTGTCGGCGCCGATCAGCCAGGGCGTGCCTTCGCGGAGCGTGATCGTGCCGACCTCCGGCCGCTCGCCGTTGACCTCGAGAACCATATAGCTCGCAACGTCGATCGATTCACCCGGCATGCGGCCCGCGCGGCGCTCGCCATCGACACGGACGCGCGCGCCCGAGAGCCGGCGTAGCTCGGCGGTCAGCGCGCCGGTGACGCCGAGCGGACCCTCCGCCGTCTGCAACACGGGCCGCGAATCGACGGTCGTGCCCGTCACCGCGATCACGCCTTCGACCGTATCCTGGCCCGCCGACAGCTGGGCGCCCGGCGCGACATCGGGTTCCGGCTGCGCGCTGCCACGCGTGGGGTCAGCGCCGGGCGCGCCGCCGGGCTCTTCGCCGCGTCCCGGGGTGGCCGCCGGCTGCTCACCTTCCTGCCCGGTCTCGAGCTCCGCCACCGCCTCCTGCTCCTCCATCGCGGACGGGTCGCCGCTTTCCTGCGTTTCCGCCGGCGGCTCGCCGCCCGCGCACGCCGCCAGCACGAGCAGACCACTCAGCCGGCAACTGATGGCCTTCCATGCCAGCTTCCCATAATGCTTGCCCGGCACCAGCGATCGTTGAAACCCAGATGGCCGCAGGGCAACCCGGAACCCGTAACCCGCCACCCGGAACCCGTTTCCACTCAGCAATCGATTCTTCATCTCAATGACAATTCCTATTCGAGCCTCACTACCCAAAGCTGCATGTGGCTGGGCAGGTTGCCGCCGAGCGCGTCGCGCGCGCGGACCACCGTCTCAGGTCGACCCGTGCCGGCGTTCGCGCAGTCAACGGTATCGCCCTGCTGGGCCCGTCCAACGCAGAAATACGCCGTGGAGCCGGCCCGCACCCTGACGCCGTCCGAGAAAGAAGTGAACGCGCGCTGCCGCGGCCGCAGATGCGCGGTCGGGACGACCCCGCTCTCGATGTCGGCGAGGTCCCAGCTCGTGAACGTCAGGCGTGCGGCCTGGCCGTTGACTCGGTCATCGAGGTAAAGTGCCGCCGCCCACTCCGCGAGCCACCGGTTACGCGGCACCGGGACCAGCTGGGCGATCCCGTGGAAGCCGGACGAACCGTGCTCGACGAGCGCGCGCTGGAACGCCGGCTCGCCACCCACGTCGACGCTGAAGTGGTCCGCGAGCCAGCGGAAGATGGACCAGGGCACCCCGTAGACTTCGCGACCGGCCTGGCACGGCCCGTCGTTGCCGTCCCTCTCGAGGCCGAGCCAGCTGCATTCTTCGGGCGCACCCGGCACCGATGCATCTCGATCCCTGAACCCGTAATACAGGAACAGATCGATGAATCCGCTGGCGTACCACGCAATCTCGGTCTGCTCCTCTTCTTGCCCGGGCACGCCGGTCCAGGCGACGTCGAAGCCGTAGTTCTGACCGGTGCTCCGGCCGGTGGCGGCGTGACCGTTCAGCTCCTCGGCGATCAGCGCTTGTCCCTCGAGGTTCCATGTGGTCAAGCCGCCAGGCGGGGCAACCTCGAGTCGCAGCCAGCCGCTGAACTGAATGATGTGGGAGAACTCGTGTGCAATCAGCTGGGGCGCATCGAGCCTGGCCTCCGCCAGCGGGTACTCGTCACCGAATTCGCCGGTCGGATCCGGTGTCCGCCCGTAGTAGAGCTCGCCGAAATCGCTCGACGCGCAGTCCTCTCGTGGGACGAGGTCTGCGCCCGAGACGAATCCGAGCACGTTCTCCCTCGCGTTGACCTCTTTCGTGGTCACGACACCTATGCGGCCGTTCTCGTCGAGGTCGAGAGGCTCACCGAAGTATTCGACGTTCGTCGGGTGAATCCGGTCATCGAAGGTCTGGTTCAGCTGCTCGAAGTCGTTCGCCGTAAAGCCGCCCGAAGGATTGTCGACATCCTCGAGCCAGACGGCGCGCTCGCCGACGTGGCGAACCACGGTTGCGATCGAGTCGAAGCCCGCGCAGACGCTGTCGAGCTCGGGTACGCGGATCGGGACGGTGTCGCCCACCTGCACGTTCGCCGTGATCGAACGGCTCGCCGCGGCCGACCGTGCGACGGCGTTTGCCAAACCCGGTCGAGTGTGGGAGCGTACGACGGGACGCGCCGCCTCGAGCAGCCGCGCGTCCTGACGCCGTAGCGACAGCTCGGCCTGACGGTGCCGGTGCCAGCGCGCCTCGCGCCCGGCCGGCCCCGCGAACGCGGCCACGCTGAGTCCCGCAAGCGCGGTCGGCAGCCGTGAACCGGCACCGGGCGCGGCGGCGGCACCCGCGACGTCCGGTCGCTCGCCGGGCACGAGTGCGGCGGCGGAGCCAGGCGTCGCCGCCGACACGGTCGCCGGCGTGAGCGTCGCAACGGTCGTCCCTGTCGATTGCAACCCGATCAGATACGCCTCGCCTTCGCTCGTCGCGCCGAAACGCAGGCAGAAATCCGGCGTGCTCTCGATCAGCGACAGCTCACCGACGTCGAGCGAGAGCGCCGTCCCCTCCGCCTCGAACGGATGCCTCAGCACGTTGCTCGCTTCCTCGCCTTCCTCGGGATCGACGCGAACCTGCACGTCCACGTCGCCAGTCACCTGACAGGCGGTCGACGAGATCACGATCCTCAGCTCCGTCGGCGTAGCCTCGGTCACGGTCGCGCGCTCGCCGCCCACGAGGACGAGGTTCGCGGAGAGCGTCGTGCTGAACCCGTCTCCGCTCAGCGTCGCGGCCTCACCCGCGCGCAGCACGGCCGGCGAGACCGATGCGAGCGCCACTTCGCCGGAAACGGTGATGTCGGCCGTTCCCTGCGTACCCTCCGACGCCGCCCTGATCGTCGCCATGCCCGTGGCGTTGGCGGTCACCATGCCCGTCAGAGACACGGCACCGATGCCGTCGTCCGATGACGACCATGTGACCTCGCGGTCCGTGAGCACATTGCCGTCCGCGTCACGGACCGTCGCGGCGAGCTGGACCGAGTCACCTACCTTCAGCGGCACAGCGCCGGTCACGTCCACGGAACTGACGGGCGGCGGACCCGTCGAGTCACTGCACGCCGCGATGGCGGCGACCGCGAACGTGGCCAGGAGGAGGCGGCAGCCAGCCGATCGCGCGTTCACGCGGAGTACCCTGTTCGAGCGGGACGAGCCCCGGTGGGCCGCCGGAGACGGGACCGGCGAGTCCGGCCCCGATTTCGGCCCGCCGGTCCGGCGGCGGGCCCGCTGTGCCAATCTACACCAATCCAATGAACCGCTCCAGTGCGATGAATCCGTGGCGACGCTCCGCCCATTCGCCGACGCGAGATTTGGGCCTACCCCTTTGTTACTGTCGTGTGATCGGGCGGTCGTGTTAAGCGAGGT
>JBOHRM010000262.1:0-5022 GCA_050732715.1 Longimicrobiales bacterium | reverse complement strand
GTGTTTCCAGCTTCATCCGGTGCGGTGGACACGCGTGCGGCAACTGAAGCGCTGCCTCTTGCCCACGAAACGAGCGAACCCTGTGCGACCAGTGCGGCGCGGGCACTCGCGTTGAGCGATGCCTTGAGCGGACCCAGCTGCGACGATCGGACGCGGCGCACACGGCTGTACCGATCGAGCCAGGACCCCGTAAAGACTTCGGGTTTGGCAATGTCCCAGACGTTGGCTTGTTTCTCCACTCCGAAGTAATCGGGCCACGGAACTCCCGTCGTGACCGCGGTGTCGCGGAAATACTCCTCGGGAATGTCCTCGATCTTGATGATACGCCGGCCAGCGTGCTGTCCGGGTTGCGGGAGATACAGATCGATCTCGACGCCCGGGCCAGGCTCTCCTACGAAGTCCACGGGTCGTCTCGGCGGCCTCGAAGCCATGCTGTTGTTCCTCCGGAAGGTCAAGAGTGCGTCACTCTGAACACAGCGACAAAACCGGGATGGAACTGGACATCGGCATCGGTCATCGCCCTGGATGTCCAAAATTTGGTCGCGTTTGTCGCCTGGATGAGTTGGAATTGCTGGTCGATTGTCGTGACGTAGGCGGCATCGCGGCGATCACGAGGAGGCCGGTGGTCCGGTTGTTTCCGAGGTTCTGAGCGTCAGTTGGGGAGATCCCTCGACGGTTTCGCATCCGGTTCGATACTGTGCCCGGCGCGATCGACCTCCTTTTGCAGCCACGCGCGCGCCAGGAGCCAGTCGCGCTGCACGGTCTTGAGCGATACGTCCAGGATCTCGGCCGTCTCCTGCAACGTGAGGCCGGCAAAGAACCGGCACTCGACGACGCGGGCCGCGCGTGGACTCCCCTTCGCCAGTCGCTCGAGGGCGTCATCGAATGCGGTCAGCTCGTCGACCGCATCGTCGCTCAGCAAATCCGCGACGTTGTCGAACGAGTGCAGGACCTGGCCGGAACCGCGCTTCTTGCGCTTCCGCGTGCGCGCGTGGTCGATCAGCACGCGTCGCATCGCCTGCGCTGCAATCGCAAAGAATTGACGCCGATCGGCAGCGCGCAGTTCCGCGCGCCGCGCGAGCCGGATGTAGGCCTCATGCACGAGCGCCGTGGACCCGAGCGTGTGGCCCATGTCTTCACGGCGGAGCTGTGCCTTTGCCAGCGATCGCAGCTCGTCATACACGAGCGCGACCAGCCGGTCCAGCGCATCGGCGTCCCCTTCGTGAAGCCGAGCCAGCAACTGAGTGACGGAACCGTCTGACATGGAGGCCTGCACAAAGATGCCGGGCGAGCGGGGCGACGGCCAGGGCGACGGCAAAACGGGGGGTGGGCGATGCGCAAGATGGATCCTCGCCCACCAAGCGGTCGCGCAGCACGAACCTTATCGCCGCGCGAGCCTGGGGTGCGCGATCAGAACCGCGCGCCGAGGAGTATGCCCTGCCGAGCACATTGTCCGCGCGTCGCCCTGGCACCCGCGCTCGCCCGCTTGCCCGACCCGACCATCGCCCGGCATTGTTGACCGCGGAGGTACGCATGGACCCGGACAGCTGGCAGCGACTCGAGTCCGTCTTCTTCGGAGCGCTCGAGCTTCTGCCCGAACGACGAGGCGGTTACCTCGACCGCGCATGCGGCGCGGACGGTGCGCTGCGCGCGGAAGTCGACGCCGTGCTCGCTGCACATGCCACGACTGAAACGGATCAGCCAGAGGCGGAGGCCGAACCGCAACCCGGTTTCGGTTCGATGTCGGGCGCGCGGATTGGCGCCTATCGGCTCGACGAGCGGGTCGGCCGCGGCGGCATGGCGGAGGTCTATCGCGCCGAGCGCGTCGACGATGAATATCGCCAGGAAGTCGCCATCAAGCTGGTCCGCTCCGGGCTCGATCCCGCGGAGATGATCCGGCGCTTCCGGGTCGAGCGTCAGATCCTGGCCAACCTGCAGCACCCGAACATCGCGACTCTGCTCGACGGCGGGGTTACCCCCGAAGCGCAACCGTACCTCGTGATGCAGTACGTGCGCGGCGTTCCGATTACCACGTACGCAGAGACGCATCGCCTGTCGATCGTTGAGCGTCTTCGCTTGTTCCGAACCGTGTGCGATGCGGTGCAGTATGCGCATGCGAACCTAGTGGTGCATCGCGATCTCAAGCCCTCGAACATTCTGGTCACGGAAGAAGAGCAGGTACGACTCCTCGACTTTGGCATCGCGAAGCTGCTCGATCCCGACAGCGCCGCACTGGCGGGAGAGCTCACCGGCGACTTGCTGCTGTTCACGCCCGAGCACGCGGCACCCGAGCAGTTGCAGCACATGCCGATCACGACGGCAACCGATGTCTACGCGCTGGGTGTGCTGCTGTACGAGCTACTCACGGGCGTGCGACCGTTTCGCGGGACGACTCCGCTCGAATTGTATCACGCCGTTTGCAGGCAGGAACCCACTCGCCCCAGCGTTGCCGTCGCCAGCGGTTCCGCCGACAGCGTACCAACCGTCAAGACGCGCAGCACTGCGTTCAAACGGCTGCGAACTCTGCGGCCGCACGGACGTGCTCGTCTGCTGCGTGGCGACCTCGATCACATCGTGATCATGGCGCTACGCAAGGAACCTGAACGCCGCTACGCATCGGCCGGTCAGTTTGGCGAGGACGTGATGCGTTGTCTCGAGGGCATGCCGGTGAGAGCACGGCCGGCATCGCTGGGATATCGCATCCGAAAGTTCGTAGGTCGTAATCGAGCGGCGAGCCTGGCGGCCGTGTCGCTCGTTGCGGGTCTGCTCGGCACGGCCTGGCAGGCGCGTCGCGCTGGCAGCGAAGCTGCGCAAGCCGTGGCCGATCGCGACCGCGCCGCACGTGTGTCCAGGCTGCTGGTGGATGTGTTCCGTCTGTCGGACCCGAGCTCGACACGGGGGCAAACCGTGGCCGCGCGCGAGGTGCTCGGTCAGGGCGTCACACGCATCGTAAACGATCTGTCAGGTCAGCCCGAGGCACAGGCCGACCTGCTCACCGAGGTGGGTCAGATATACCGCAATCTCGGGCTCTTCGATGACGCCGGCGTTCAGTTGACGCACGCACTGGAACTGCGCCGATCGGTCTTTCATGAATCCCATGCTCGAGTCGCCGAAAGTCTCACGCGTCTCGCGGAGGTTCGGACGGAACAGGGACGCGCGGAGGAAGCCGTGCGACTGGCTCGCTCCGCCACGGCGATTCTGCGCGACCATGGAAGCGTCCGCAGGCCGCACCCCGCGCTCGTCGACGCGTTGCTCGCGCTCGGCGGCGCGCTGCGCCTCACACTCACGCCCGCAGTTCCGCAAGCAGCGGCGGCGTACACCGAAGCGGTGTCCCTGCTCGAGCGGCAGGCCAATCCCGATGACGCACGCTTTGCACAGGCGTTCTTCGGGCTTGCCGATGCAGCGCACAGCCAGGGCCAGTTCGATCTCGCCGATTCACTACTCCAGCAAACGATCGCGCGTTACGCGCGACCCGGTGCTGCACCGCATCCGGATGCGGCGACCAGCATGCACAACCTCGGCACGTTGCGCATGTACCGCCGCCAACCGGCCGATGCCGAACCGATGCTCCGCGAGGCTCTTCGGCTGCGCCGTCAGATTTACGGCGCCGTCCATCCTGCGGTCGCGCAGACGCTCTACGCGCTGGCGCGCTCGTTGACTCTCGCGGGGCGCTACGCGGATGCCGTACAGATCGCGGACCAAGCAGTCGCAGTGACCGATTCGACCTGGGGCAAGGATCATTTAAGTGCAGCCGACGCGCGGCTCGCACTGGGCTTCAGCCTGCTCAAGGTAGACCAGGGCGAGCGCGCGGTGCAGATCTTGGAAGCGGCCCTTGTGGTCCTGCGCGCGCAACTCGGTCCATCAGATACGCGTGTGTTCGGCACCGAGGTGATGGTCGCGCAAGCGTACTCGTCGATGGGTCAGTTCGACCGGGCGCGCACGCGTTTCAGCGAGATTCTCCGGCGCGTCGACGTCGATCTCGGGCCCGACCACGCATTCCGCGCTCACCTCCAGTTCGAGCTGGCACGCCTGGATTTCGACGCCGGTCGGCTCAACGATGCAGAAGCAAAAGCGCAGGAGTCGCTTGCACTCACGCGAAAAGTGCTGCGGCCGGACCATCGCTTCGCCTTGTGGTCGACCATCGTCCTGGCGCAGGTGCACGCCTCCCGAGGGCAGCTCGCGGCCGCGGACTCGCTACTGCGCAATGTTCTGTCCGCACAGCAATCCACGATCGGTGCGGCGCACCCCGAAACCGCACTCACTCTCGTCGTGCTTGCAGATGTCGAAACGAAGCTCGGCAAGATCACCGGCTCCGAGAGTCACGCTCGCGCTGCGATCGAGATTCTCGAGAGAAATCACGAACGCGGACCGAGCCTGGCCGAAGCCCGGAGCGTGCTGGGCGGTACGCTCACAGCGCAGTCACGACGTGCCGAAGCCGAGCCGTTGCTCCGCGGTGCTCTTCACGACCTGAACCGCGCGCGCGGTGCGTGGCTCAGCCAGCGCCAGGCCGCTGCGGCCAGGCTCGACCAGTTCTCGAGAACTCGCTAGCCGCTATAGCTGCCAGCGGATCCGGGGGTGTATCGACTACCTGCCGGTCGCATGCCCCTCAACGTATATCTATGCCTCGCGTGGCCGACAGGCGTTTGACGTCCGGCTCCTCCGCTCGCGCAATGGCGAACTTCCTCTCCCACGTCAGCATTTCCCCGATTCACCCAGCCAACCATCGTTTCCCTCGAAGATCGTGCGGTTCGCGGCTCGGGGCGGCGCATCATCGTCTTTCAAGTCCGGCGGACGATTTCCGGGCTTCAAATGACATCGACTTGCTGTTGCAACGTGGCACCGCCGGCGCCGGATGATCCTGGCTCCGGTGACACGCCGCCGCTGCCGGGAGCGCCTGGTTGCTGCGGCGGGCCCGGGTCCCATTGGGCTACAGTGTAATCCGAGTCTTCTCCATTCGCACCGACCGCACCGCCAGCACCACCTAGCCCGCCGGCGCCGGGGGCGCCCGGCTCGCCGCCGGAG
>JBOHRM010000261.1:0-2501 GCA_050732715.1 Longimicrobiales bacterium | reverse complement strand
CCCCTGAGGTCAGCAGCCGGGCCGTGGCTGGGCGACCCGGAAATCGGAACTCGGATCCCGGACCCTGGTTCTCCACATTCCTCTTACATTTCTCCACAGTTTCCTTACATTTCTCCACAGCTTTCTGACATACTTCTTACACGGGCTCCACCCTTCGGGCCCTCGAAGCGCCTAGCTTAAAGCTGACGCCACGAATCCCTAAACGGAGGGTACTGGTATGTGGCAGTTCAGGCGCAAGAGGATGTACAAGCCCAGCCCGCCGCAGGCCGTTGCGCTGTCGGGGCGCGTGTTCCGGCCTCGCGAGTGGGTCCAGGCGTCGCTCGTCGATGGTGCGACGGCGTTGATGGACCTTCAGCGGGACCAGTACTACCTGCTCGACGATGTCGGGACCATGATCTGGGGTCTCATGACGGAGCGGTTGTCGTTCGAGCAGATCGTCGATCGGCTCGAGATGTGTTTCGACGTGTCGCGCGAGGACGTCGAGGCGGACGTGATCCGGTTCATCATGGACCTGCGGGAACGCGACCTGGTGGTCGACGCTTGAGCGCGCCCGCACGTCAACGGGTCTCCCGTGAACCGGGAGTGGTGAGCTGCGGCATCGTGCTCGCAGCGTTGACCCTCTCACTGCGCGTCGCCGGGATTCGGCGAACGGTTTCGTTCGCCAGGTGGCTGGCGAGCGCGTGGGGCGGCCGGCGCCGGCTCGATGGCCCGGCTCCTGATCCCGAGCTCGTGCGGCGGACCGTGAGGCGTGTGGCGCGTACCGCCGCGTTTTTCCCGGGTCGTGCGGAGTGTCTCGAGCAGTCGCTGGCGCTGTTGGTGCTGCTGCGGCGACGCGGTCTCGATGCCGAGTTGCGCATCGGCGTCGAGAGGCTGCCGTTCACCGCGCACGCTTGGGTCGAGCACGCTGGACATCCGATCAACGAATCGGCCGAGTACGTCGGCCGGCTGTCACCCTTTCCGAGTCTCGGAGGCTGAGCGTGTACCTGTGTGCGTTCCACGTAGGCGGTGAACGCCTGGATCGAGGCCCGTTGTTCACGTACCTGGCGCGGCTGCGCGATGAGCGGGAAGCCGATGTGGCCACGATCAGCGCAGGTCCATTCGTCGCGGCCGTGCCGGCTCGCTCGAGGCGCCGCCAGCCGCGGATCGTTCGCTGGAATCATCTCGTTGCCGTCGGCGACGCCCGGCTCGACAACCGGGCCGAGGTTGCGCGGATCGGCAACGTGCCGGGTGCGACGATGGCATGCAGGTTCACCGATCTCGCGCAGTCAGACTTCGAGCTGTCGGATCTCGATCTGGTGGTTCGCGCGGTCGACGCGTGCGGCGAGCGGTGCATCCCGTCGATTCTCGGCGACTTCGCATTCGTCCTGTGGGACCCGAGGGCGCAGAAGTTGATCGCCGCGCGTGACGCGTTCGGCGTCAAGCCGCTGTATCGCCGCAAGCTCGATGACGTGCTGCTGTTCTCCGATCGTATGGACGCGATCGCGACCGACGGCACCTACGATCTCGACTTTATCGGCGATTTCCTGACCGGCCTCGTCGATCCTGGCGTGCGCACGGTCTGGTCCGGTGTGCGGGCCGTGCCCGCGGGAGGATTCCTGCTCCAGCGTGGCACGATCGCCGCGACGCGCCGCTACTGGTCGCCCGAAGACTTCACGCCCGAGCCCGGCGAGGTGGAACCGTTGCAGGAGCGGTTCATGAGCCTGCTGCGCGAGGGCGTGAGGTCTCGGCTCGGCCCGGCCGGCACGACGTGGGCTCAGCTCTCCGGTGGCCTCGACTCGTCATCCGTGGTGGCGCTTGCGAACGACATCGCGGCGCCCGGTCAGGGCCTGGTCGGCACGATCACGCTCGTCGACACGCTCGGCGGCGGCGATGAACGGCGCTACTCGGACAGCGTGGTCCACAAGTGCGGTCTGCGTAACGAACAGGTGCACGACTACTGGGCGTGGCAGGAGGATGACCAGCCGCCGCCGATCACCGATGGGCCGCGCCCACTGTACCCGTTCTACGCGCGGGATCGCCGCACGGTCGAGATCCTACGTAACGCCGGCGGTCGTGTGGTGCTGAGCGGGTTCGGCTCGGACCACTACCTCACCGGCAACCCCGGCTACATCACCGACTTCGCCGCGCGGGGCAAGTTCGCGACGGCGCTTCGCGAGCTGACGCGGTGGTCGGTCAGTAACCGCCAGTCGTTCTGGACGTTGGCCAACCAGCATCTCGTCGGGCCGTTGCTCGGGCTCGGATCCGCGAACGGGCGCGGGGCGCAGCTGCCGGGCTGGATCGATGAGCGCTTCGCCGAGCATCGCGCGCTGGGGCCGCGCACGATCGGGGCAATCGGGCGCGCCAAGCCGGGCCGGGTGTTCGCTCAGCGAGCTTGCCGAGATGTCAAGTCGATTCCGGCATGGATCGACCGGTGGCCGTTCGTCGACGACGTCGAGGTCCGATACCCGTTCCTGTACCGTCCACTCGTCGAGCTGTCGCTGCGGCTCCCCGCGGAGCTGAAG
>JBOHRM010000260.1:0-1472 GCA_050732715.1 Longimicrobiales bacterium | reverse complement strand
GCGTGGCGCGGGGACCCCGGTCGCCCAGCCCGCGGCCGCGCCGTCCCGACGTGGATCGCTGGCCTACATCGTCGTCGCGGAGCGTGACAAGCCCGACGCGCTGGCGGAGCTGATCGGCCGGCCCGGCGAATCGACGCGCGTCGTGATCACGCGCACGTCCGCGCGCGCTGCCGCGCTGCGCGACCAGCTCGAACGGCGCGGCTTCAGCGTCACCGACACTGCGCTCGCCGGAGCCCCGGGAGATGCCGAAACCATTGCCGTGATCGGTGCGCTGGATGCGCCGCGCGCGACGTTCGCGTACGACGTGCCCGCCGACCCACGCGTGCTCGAGCGGCTCGAGCCGGAGACCGGCATCGTGCTCGTGACCGCGCGCGAGTTGCAGCACCTCCATGCGCTCGCGGCGGAGTCCGGCTTCGAGCTGAAGGCGATCGAGGGACGGCCGCGGCGCGGCGACGTCGCGGCATTTCGCGAGCGCGTGAGGCGGGCGCTCGAGACCGAGGACATCGGCGCGCAGCTGCTCTTGCTCGAGCCGCTGTTCGATGAGTTCAGTGCCGCGGAGGTCGCGGCCGCGCTGAGCGCAATCCTGCGTGTGCGCGCACCCGCGCGCGAGCTTCCGGCCCGAGGCGCAGCGTCCGCCGAGCCCGTGGAGGCGCCGGCGGAGCCGTCGCGACCCGCGCCGTTCGTCCGCTTGTTCGTGAGCGTCGGCCAGAAGGACGGTTTGCGCCCGTCGGACATTGTCGGCGCGTTCACCGGCGAGGCGAAGATCGACGGCTCCCAGATCGGCCGTATCGAGATCCGCGATACGTTCACGGTGGTCGAGATCGAGTCAGGCACGGCCGAGCGCGTGATCCGCGCGCTCAACGGCACAACGATGCGTGGCCGCAGCGTCCGCGTCGACTACGACCGCAAGACGACGACGGCACCGCGTCGCGCGCACCGGCCTCGCGCCTGAGCGCTGACCATGCCGGCGCGCGTGATGCGCGCCGCCGAGATTCGCGTTGGGAGCTTGGAGTTCGAGCAGTTGTGAGCGACGCCCGCGCGCGGGTGTCGGGCTCGGCTCAGCCGAAGTTCGATGCCCCGACGCCTGCGGAGCGGACGCTATCCTTCAGCGCCTTGCCCGGCCGGAACGAAGCACTAACCGTCGGCGGGATCCGTATCTCGGTGCCCGTACGCGGATTACGCCCCGTCCTGGCTTTCCGATGGCGGGTCTCGAATGTGCCGAAGCCGGTAATCTGCACCTTTTCGCCGGAACGGAGGACCTCTGCGATCAGGCCATCGTCCGGGTTGAACAGCGCATCAACCGCGCGCGTCGCATCCGCCCTGTTCAGCTCCGTCCTGCTTGACAGCGCCTGCACCAGTTCGGACTTGTTCATCGGCTCGCTCCTCGGATTACCAAAAATTGATGCGGCATCGCATGTGCGATCCCGCTTCCCCGCAAGGCCGGCAAAGAGTACGGCCGGCTTCGCGGCGCC
>JBOHRM010000259.1:0-2676 GCA_050732715.1 Longimicrobiales bacterium | reverse complement strand
ACTATGCGCTGAAACGATGGGTGCGTCGGGGCGTGATCTCGAAGGCATGGCTCGGCACGGGCGAGGAGGCGACCACGATCGGCAGTGTGCATGCGCTCGAACGTGATCGCGACGTCGTCGCACCCATGATCCGGAACGCGGGCGCGTGCCACGAAATGGGGATGGCGCTCGAGGCGATGTTCGCCAGCTATCTCGGCACCACGGACTCGCCCGCGCGTGGCTTCGATCTGCACGTCGGCGACCCCCGGTGCGGCGTGATCTCGCCGATCTCTCCGGTCGGCGAGATGGTGCCGGTGATCACCGGAGTCGCGCTCGCGTTCAAGCGTCACGCCGAGCCCCGTGTCGCGCTCACGTGGATCGGTGACGGCGCCACCAAGACCGGCGCCGTCCACGAGGGCCTCAACCTCGCCGGCGTCCTCGGCGCACCCGCCGTCTTCATCCTCCAGAACAACCAGGTCGCTCTGGGCACGCGGCTCGATCAACACCAGATCGACGGGTTCGACGGCTGGCCGGCGATGTACGGCATGCCGGGCTCCACGGCCGATGGCAACAATGTGCTCGATGTGCTCGCGGCCACGCGTCTCGCGGCATTGCGCGCGCGGGCTGGTGGTGGACCGTCGCTCGTGATCGTCGACACGTTCCGGATGGGCGGCCACGCCACGCATGACGAGGCGGAGGCGCGGCGGACGTTTGCGTCCGAGCTGTTCGAGGAGTGGGGTCGGCGTGACCCGATCGGCGTCTACGAGGAGTACCTGGTCGACGAAGGTGTGAGCCGTGGCACGCTCGAGCAGGTCGAGGCGCGCGTGATCGTCGAGGTCGAGGCCGCCGCGGACCGCGCACTCGCCTCGCGCGAAGGCGAGATGCCGGCCGGCGAGACCGCCGAATGGCCGGGCTTCAGTGCTGGCGTGCGGCAACCCGGGTTGGCGGCTCGGATCGCCCGCTGAGCGTCAAAGGCCCGCGTCCTCCGCGATACGGAGGAACTGCGTGACGATGCGGTGCGTCAGCCCCCAGATCACGTGCTCGCCGAAACGCAGAGACGGAAATGAGCGGCGCCCTTCGTGCAGCTCGACGAGCGTCTCCGTGACGGCACCTTCGTCACGCAGCGCGGCCAGCGGCGCCCAAAGCGTCGCATCGACTTCCTGAGGATCCGGCGTGACCTCGGTCCGATCCGGTACGGCGAAGACGAAAGGGGAGATGACGATGTGCGGCAGCCGCGGCGTGCTCGGCGCGACCTCATCGAGACCGCCGAGCAGCTGCCCGTTACGGCTCAGCACGACACCAACCTCCTCCTGGGTCTCGCGCGCGGCCGTGTCCACGAGATCCACGTCGCGTGCGTTGCGGCGGCCCCCCGGCAGGGCGATGTGTCCGGACCACGGATCCATTTCGCGCTCGGCGCGTTTGATCAGCAGGATCTCGAGTTGTTCGCGCGGCCGGACCAGTACCGCAACGGCGGCCTCGCGGTGATCCGGCCGGCGCTCGAGCCGCGCGGCGAGGCTCATGTGCAGCACGTCGCGCAGCAACCTCAATCGTGGATCTTGCATCAAACAGGGTGCAGCGGGAGCGCGCCGTCGGCCGGTGCGGCGACGCGCGCGCGTATTGCATCGTACACGGGCCTGTAGCGCACGTTCACGCAGAGGCCGACCTTGCGCATGAGGAGTGCGGAGCATTACGCGGCGCGCGCGTGTAGTAGGATCGTGAAGCCGAAGAACGGAAGCATGAGCTCGACGCGCCGCGAGCGCATCTTGCGCCGTGACGGTTACCACTGCCTCTACTGTGGTACTCCGTACGCGGCGGAGGAGCTGACGCTCGACCACGTCGAGCCGCGCGTGAAGGGCGGTGACCGTTCGGACGGCAACTTGGTGACGTGCTGCCGAGCGTGCAACGCGATAAAGGGCGGACAGCCCGCGTGGTCGTTCCTGGCGCAGCGGCCCGAGATGCGGGCGAGCTTGCTCGCACGCGCAGGTGAGCTTTGGCCGCGACTTCGACGAGCCATCGAGGAGGCCGCCGTCGAGGAGCAGAGCTAGCGAGACGCACGCGTGGTGGTCCGATACTCTCTGGGTGTGCCGCCCTCGCGACGTCGCTCGACAATTAAGCAGGGAATGATGCTGGGATTTCGACGCCGAATCGTGCCGATGCTGTTGGCGCTGGTCGCCCTGCTGGCCTGCGACCCGATGGGTCGGCACGGCCTGGGGCCGGATGCGCGGCGGAGTCTCGATGAAGGGCGCGCGGCCGCGGGCGCCTGGATCGCGGAGGGCCGCACCGCCCGAGCGGTGTCGCCGCCGACCGCGATCGCGCTCGGCTACCTCGAGCGTCTTCGTCTCGGGCTCGGCAGCCCGTTCCGCCTGATCGACTACGCGCTCGCGGACACGCGTCTCGACCTCGAGACCCGACGGACTCTCGGCTGGGCGCTGCTCGCCCGCACCATCGACCGCGCCGCGTATCAGATCGATGAGGCCGCGCTCGACCGTGCGGGCGCCGGCTTGATCGAGACGCTGCCGAGCGTCGGCCATCACCATCTCGATCTGATCGAGGGAGCGGTCACGGAATCCCCGGATCCGCGCAGTGGCGAGTTGGCCGTCCGGCTCGCCTACGCACTCGCAGCCGCTGAGGGCAGCCTGCCCGAGCGGGCGCCCAAACTGGCGACGCAGGCCGCGGCACTGCTGCGCGATCGCGAGC
>JBOHRM010000258.1:0-14457 GCA_050732715.1 Longimicrobiales bacterium | reverse complement strand
CGCACGCCCAGCCCGCCCGCCTCGTTCAGCTCGAGCAGCTCGGCGACCTGGTCCTGTGCCAGCGCCTTGGTCGGGAAGAGGTAGAGCGCCTTGGTCCGGCGCGTCAACGCGTCGTGCAGAACCGGCAGGTTGTAGCAAAGCGTCTTGCCCGACGCGGTCGGCGTCACTACCACGACGTTCCGGCCCCGCTTCACCGATTCCCACGCCTCGACCTGATGCGAATACAGTCGGTCGATCCCACGCCGCGCGAGCGCCGACGCCAGCCGAGCGTCGAGATCCGCCGGCAGCGGCGCGTACCGGCCCTCGATCGCGGGGATGACGAGTCGGCCGGTGATTCGCGACCCGAATTTGTCCGCGAGCCTCCCGACAAGACCACGGACCGGATCGCCCGCCGCGAAGCGGACCGCCGATTCGGCGTGGTCAAAATCCGTTGAGAGCTCGCCAGCGGAAACGAGGCTGGCTTCCGTCCTCGCTTCGGTCGCGGGCGCCTCCGCAACGTCAGAGGCATCGTGTAGGTTGCGTTCGAGCGTCGCGCGCGTGCGAATCATCTCGTGTCTGTTCTTGCCCAAGGAACCTGGTGCACTGTACCGGACCGAATATTAACCGAAGATCGGACGGTCGCCAATAGCCGCCTTGTTCGGCGGACCGCGTCCCGCGATGCGTCAGCCGGACTCCGCCGGCGAGTGCCCGATATCGACCTGTCCCGGGAACCGGCGGTTCAACCGGATGGGCCCGGCCGCGGAGAACGCTCGCCGCGACGGCCGATGCTGAAATGGTTCTGTCCCAACCAGCCATGGCCGAGGGTCGAGGCCGTCACCATCTTGGTGCACGCGCGACCGAAAACGCAGGGCGACCACATGGATGCTGAGCTCAGGGACGAGTTGGACGTGAGGTTCTCCGAGATCGCGGAGATCCTCAGTCGAGCGTTCGCGAAGCTCGAAGCGCGGCTGGATGCCCGCTTCGAAGCCATCGACGCACGCTTCGAGGCCATCGATGCTCGCTTCGACAGACTCGAGGCTCGACTCGAGGGCGTCGAGCGTCGCGTCGAGTCCATTCACACCGAGATGGTGGAGCGGTTCATCACGGTCAACGAGCGATTCGCGGCCATGGATCAGCGCTTCGAATACATGAGCACGCGAATCGAGGGGATCGAGAGGGCGGTCGCGCCCCTGTGCGCTCGCATCGATACCCTCACGGATTCATTCGATGAGCTGAGCGTCCGCATCGATCAGCTGGGCGTCCGAGTCGCCGAGGCCGATGCTCGGGTCAACCGAAGCGTGGTTCAGATCGAGAGGCTGAACGAGCGTGTCGATGTGCTGGGTGACCGCGTGGGCGGCATCGCCAGCCGCATGGACCGGTTAGAGGCTCACCAGCTCACGTTCCACGCGCGGCTGGACGGCGTTTCCGACGACATGCGCCAGCGGTTCCGTGTCCTCAACGATCGGCTCGGAGAGCTCGCGCTCCGGGCCTGATGCCGCGGACCCCATAGATCGAGCAACGCCGGGTGTCCGACCCGGCAAACTCCGCGGTGCCTGAGCCGGCCGAGCGCGGTGCGGCCGGCGTGTTGCGTCGTCTAGCGCGGCAGCTTTCGCGAAGAAAGAGACACGAGTGGCTCTCGTTTCACTCAGACCGGCGGCTTAGCAATGGCGGCTTCGTAGGCCGACTGCAGCTTGGAGAAGACCGACTCCCTGGGCGCCGGCGCCTCCAGGTGGAGGTGCCGCAGCTCCTCCATGAACTCGGACCATAGCTTCGGGCCTCCGTCTTCAAGGATTCTCGCGCGTACGGAGAGAGCTCTTTCGACGCGGGCATATGACGCAGGCCCCAACCGCCCATGTGGGCCAGCAAGGGCACCAGAGCGATGGATGCTTCGGTCAGGCTGTAAATGGCCTTCTGCTTGTGGCTGGGATCGTCGCGACGGGATACCAATCCGGCCTTCTCCAGGCGCTTCAGCCGGTCGGCCAGAATGTTCGAGGCTATCCCCTCTTCAGACCGGGTCAGCAACTCGCGGAAGTGACGGCGGTTGCCGAACATCAGGTCGCGGATGACGATCAGGCTCCAGCGATCCCCCAGAGTCTCGACAGTCAAATTGATCGGGCAGCCCGAGCGTTGGGCGTTCATGCGCACTCCAAAACCAATTGCAATATAAGATCAGTCGAGCTAGCTTACAACCGGTTGCATGGCACAATCAGAGTCCCGCCGGTGCGCGGTAGGAAAGGAAGTGGGCATGGCCAAGCTCGTGTTCGGAATGAACCAGTCCTTGGACGGCTACGTCGACCATATGGCGTTTGCGCCAAGCCCCACGCTCTTCCGCCACTTCATCGAGGAGGCCCAGGGGCAGGCAGGCAGCGTGTACGGTCGCCAAATGTATGAGGTCATGCGTTACTGGGACGACGATCATCCTGAGTGGGATGCAGAGGAACACGCTTTCGCAGCGGCGTGGCGGAGCCAGCCGAAATGGGTCGTCTCGTGCTCGTTGAAGTCGGTCGGCCCCAACGCCACGCTTGTTGAGGATGATCTCGAGGGCGCGATCCGTGAGCTGAAGGCCGAGCGTGCCGGGGAGATCGAAGTTGCGGGCCCGGACTTGGCGCGAAGCCTCACCGAACTTGGCCTGATCGATGAGTATCGCATCTACCTGCACCCCGTCGTGCTTGGCCACGGCAAGCCATATTTCGCCGGACCCCGGCCGCCGCTCCGCCTTATGACTAACGAGCGGATTGGCGAAGACGTGATCAGGCTGAGCTACGTTCCTGCCTAATCTCGCTAATCGCCGGATGGAGATCGCCGCTGATGTTGGTTTTGGGTTGGGCCCGACGTGGCAGGAACGGCCCGCTTTGGTCGCGAACCCCGAGCGACCGCTGACATTGCGCGTGCATAAAGGAACGTCGTGACGCGCCGGAAGTAGCGACCGTTCACCTTGTAACCGTGTCGGTCGCGCACGAGCGCGACCTGACGGCGCGTCCGTGCTCCTCGCGCCGGCGGCTATGCTTCACCGCGGGCTTGAGACGCTCGCGGGACATTTTGGCCTCCAGTGAGAGCGCTTGGGATTTCGCCATTCCACAACGAGTCGCCCATCCATTTTCTCGCGGGTTGTCGATTCCTGCACGACACTTGTCCGCAAATCGTCACGCGAACCCGACGCGATTGCCGATCCCGCGCCTAACTCAACGACATACCACGCTTTCGCGCAACCACGGAGCCGAAGCCCCTTGCGAACCCATGGGAGGCCTCCTACATTCCGCCCTGGTGAACCAATGGAGGACGCGACACGAGGCTGAAATGCCACGCAATATCATCGAGTCGGTGCAGGGGACACTGGATTTCCTGATCCTGAAGACGCTGTCCCGAGGCGAAATGCACGGGTACGCGATCGCGAGGTGGATCTTCGATCGGTCGGGCGAGGAGTTGCAGGTCGAGGAGGGGACGCTCTATCCGGCGTTGCACCGACTGGAAGACAAGGGGTGGATCTCTGCCGAGTGGGGGCTCTCGGAGAACAACCGCCGAGCCAAGTTCTATCGGCTCACGTCGGAAGGCCGGCGAGAGCTAGCGGTACGGGTGAAGAAGTGGAAGCGTTTCACGAAGGCGGTGAGCGGGGTTGTCGACGCCCCGCCTGTGAGGCCTGCCCGCGGAAAGGCGTAGGAGGTAGCGATGGCTGAGAATCCACGTCGGGGGCGATACCAACGGCTCCTTGGGAGCGACCCCGAGGCCGACGCGCAGGATGAGATGGAGACGCATCTCGCCTTGCGTGTGGCAGAGCTAAAGCGACAGGGGCGAACGGAGGCGGAAGCACGGGCACGAGCTGAGCGCGAGTTTGGGGACATGGCGCGCATTCGGCGGGAGATGAACAGGCTCGGCCGGAAGCGACGTCGGCGGCAACGGCGCGCGGCGTCGTGGGTGGCGCTCGGTCAGGATATCCGCTACGCGATGCGCGTGCTGCGCGCGAGTCCGGGTTTTGCCTCGGTGGTGGTCCTGACGCTTGCCTTGGGAATCGGCGGAACGATCGCGGTGTTCAGCGTCGTGCAGGCCGTCCTGCTTGCGCCTCTGCCCTACGAGCAGCCGGGGCAGCTCGTTCGTTTCTACATGCAGCATCAGGACGATCCCTCGCGTCGCCATGGCTTGTCGCGGCCGCACTTCAGGGAGCTTCGGGATCATGTCGCTTCTTTTGAGGACGTCGCTGCGCTGTACTCGACCTTTGATACCGGGCTCGACCTGATCAGGGATGGGCGGGCTGAGCGGATTCGGGTCCTGGCGGTGACCAGCGAGTACTTCCGTACGCTGCGGCCAGGCCCGCTACTCGGGCGGGCATTCGAGCGCGACGAGGAGGCTGGCCCTGATCGCGTCGTCGGTGCTCCTCGCGTGGTGTTGAGCGATCGGCTGTGGCGGACGCGCTTTGACGGCGACCCGTCGGTCATCGGCACAACCATTCGTTTGAGCGCTGAGCCGTACGAGGTCGTCGGGATCGCGCCACACGATCCGATCGTCGGTGACGAGGTGGATGCGTGGCTGCCCTTCAACCTCGCGAGAGAGAGCGGTGAGGACGACTTCTTTCTGACCGCGGTTGGCCGCCTGCGTGATGGCGTGAACATCGAGCAGGCGAGGGCGGAGCTTGCGACCCTGCACGAGTCGCTGGCAGAACGCTGGCCGAACACGCGCGAGATGGCGATCGCCGCCGTCCCACTGAAGGAAAATCTGGTGGCGGACTCGCGCGCGCCGCTGCGGCTGCTGCTGATCGCCGTGGGACTCGTGCTGCTGCTCGTGTGCGTGAACGTGGCCAATCTCGTTCTCGTGCGCGCGACGGGCCGTGCCCACGAGTTTGCCATCCGTGCGGCTCTGGGTTCTGGTGGCCTCCGCATCGCACGACAGCTCTTAGTCGAGAGCGTGCTGCTTGCTGTGCTGAGTGGGTTGCTGGGGCTCGGGCTTGCGGTCCTTGGGGTCGGCGTTTTGCAGGCCATCGGTCGCGACGCGATCGCGCGGCTCGACGAGGTCGGCTTCGACCCCGTGGTCCTGGGCTTTGCCGTGCTGGTGACGCTGACCACGGCCATCGCCTTCGGTGTCGCGCCTGCGGTACGGTTCGCCCGCATCGATCCGAACCGGACGCTGGGCCAGCAATCACGCTCTGCGACGGGTGCACGCGGGCTGGGACGGCTCCGCGGCGGCCTCGCCGCTGCGCAGCTCGCGCTCGCGCTGACCCTCCTGGCCGGCGCTGGCGTGCTGATCGCGAGCTTCTACCGCCTTGGGCAAGTGAATCTCGGGTTCCGCGTCGAGCGCGTGCTCACCTTTGATCTGAACCTCCCGGATGCCCGCTACGATGGGGAACGACGCGCTGCCTTCCAGGAGGAGCTGGCCCGTCGCGTTCGGGCGATCCGGGGCGCGGAAGCCGCGGGCGGGACGTCCCGCCTTCCGGGGGCTGGCAGTGTCCATCTATGGGGGACTCGCATCGAAAGCGGACCGCTCGCAGGGACGTGGCTGTCGTCGCCTGGGCCTCAGGCCCGCACCGTCAGCGGCGCTTTCTTCGAGGCACTCGAGATTCCTCTGCTCGCCGGCCGCACGTTCGAGGCGCAGGACGATGCCAGGGCTCCGGCGCGCGCGGTCGTGAGTGCGAGCGTTGCCCGGCGCGCTTTTCCAGGCGTGCCGTTCGAGGAGGTGGTTGGACAGCGCATCGCACCGCTCGGCCGCGAACGTGAGATCATCGGTGTCGTCGGTGATGTCACGCTTGACCCGCACGGGACGCTCGCCGGGCGGCCGGCATGGTTCGTGTATTTTGCTCACCGCCAATTTGCCGACAACCGCAACTGGGCGCTCGCGCAGGTCGTGGCGACGGAGCTCCCGCCCGAGCGAATCCTCCCGGCCGTGCGCGCTGAGGTGGCGGCGCTGGACCCGGAACTGGTTGTGCACAACGTAGCGCCAATGACCGAGGTCGTCGGACGAGGGGTGAGCCGTGAGCGATTCGCGCTCGTCTTGATGGGCGCCTTCGCGGCAGTGGCCCTGACGTTGGCGGCGCTCGGTCTGTACGGCGTGCTTGCCTACATGGTACGCTTGCGCACTCAGGAGATCGGCATCCGGATCGCGCTCGGGGCGACCGCCGCCCACGTGCGCGTGCTGGTGTTACGTCAGGCCGCCACCGTTGTGGGAATCGGCCTCGTCGCCGGCATTGGCGGTGCGCTCGTGCTCGGACGCTGGCTTTCATCCCTCGTGTTCGAGATCAGCCCGTCTGACCCCCGAATCCTCGTGGCAACCGCGTTGCTGCTCACCATCACGGCGTTCCTATCCGCTTGGCTGCCCGTCCGGCGCGCCTCGCAGGTCGACCCACGCATCGCGATGCAGGAGGCGTAGCCTGACCAACGGTTGCGCGGCTTCCGAATTGAACCTTAGGCCGTCAGCATGCGCGCAGTGCGTCTGCCGGTGCGGTACCGGCCGCCCGGGCCGCGGGCAGCATGCTGGCGAGAGTCGCCACGGCCAGGAAGATCACCGACGCCGCAACTAGTGTTGCCGGGTCGGCAGCACTGACCCCGTAAAGCAATGCCAGGATCACCCGGCCTAATGCGACGGCCGCGATGAGTCCGATCAAGACATCGAGTTCTCGCATGTCGCCAACCACAAAAGATACGTCGAGCTTCGCCTTCGTAATATGCTGCTTCGCAATGGCGATCGCCTTCTCGTTGAAGTCGATGCCCACGACGTCGAAGCCGCGCTGTGCGAGGCCGATCGCGTGCCGCCCCTCGCCGCACGGGACGTCCAAGATACGGGCGCCACTCCTCAGCTCCAGAGCGCCGATCATGAAAGCGACTTCGGCGGTCGTACGCTGTTCCGGGTAGCCCGGCAGCTGAACCTGCTCCCAGGGGCCTCGAAAGAAGTCCTTCCACCAAAGCTCGTTTTTCATGTCGTCGCCTACCCCCTGAGCAATCGGGCCAGAGCCATTGCATTCGCGTCCCACACATCACGCGGTTCGGCGGCAATACGTGCGAACAGCCATAGACGAACGCGCTCGGAATCAACGTCGAGGAGCTCGGCAAATCGCGCAACCGTCCTCTGCGGATCGGCGTGGATGCGGGCCATGCAGTTCAGGAGGTGCTGTGTCGCGTCATAGGCCGGGTCGCCGATGAATGGTTTCGGGTCGATCACCAGCCACGGCTCGCGTTCTGCCCTGAGTACATTGCCAGAGTGAAGGTCCGTTGCGAGCAGGACACGATGGTCGTGGCTGTCGGCCAATTCCTCGAACACCCGCAACCCCTCCTCAACCAGCGTGGCGTCGAGCCAACGTGCAGAGTCAGCACGCGTCTCGCTGCACCAGTGATCCACCATCAAGGACAGCGGGCGGAACTCGTTCGGCGTCGGCGGAACGCGCCACAGGCTTCGAAGCAACTTCGCGATGATTCGATCCTGCTCCCGCTCCGATACGCACCGCAAGGACGTTCCGGGGTTGCAGCGCTCGAGGAGCATGGCCCCCAAATCGGCGTCCGCCTCGAGAAGGCGGACCGTCGGATATCCAGACCAGAACCGCAGGGCTTGCATCTCGTGCTCGGCCTCGAAGTGTGGCATGCTGATCTTGATGACCGCGTCCGTGCCATCCGCGCGGACGGCGGGTGCGACCCACGCGCAGCTGGCTTCGAACGGCTCGCGGACGGAGAGCGACCAGCGCTGCCCCAGCTCGATGACCAGGGACGGTAGCTGATCCAACCATGCGACACGTTCAGGCACGGACACGCAGGATTCGACCAACCGCTGAGGGATTTCAATATTCACGGATTCACCGGATGAATGTCATGTCGTTTCACACGCAACGGCCTGCGCAGGAAGGCATCCGCCGGAGTTAGCCAATGATCTCCCCTGTCATCTCGGCGACGAACCACTGTGTTTCCGCGATAGCCGACGGGTCAGGGTGCGGCGACATGGACTGTTCCTTTCGCCAAATCAGCGCTGATTCGATGAGCCCGGCCCAGTGTGGGAACTGCTGCGCGGCCCACGCAGCCGCTTGGACCTTGGAGGGCCGGAGCGCCTGCCAACACACGTCGTGAAGCTGGCTCGGCCGTAGGCCGGTGATGCGGTGAATCCCTTGCGACATCGTGAGCTGGTCCACACTGCGCCAGCCGGCCGGCGCGAAGGGCGGGAGGTTGCTCACCCGAAACGCGCCGGCACCAACGATCACGAACAGGACCAGCGCACCCAGCGAAGCGGCCACGATCAGCAGGTTCATCCGGCTCGACCGCCGCACGCCGAAGTAGTTGAGCACGTGAAGACCACGATCGCGCCCACCGCGACCGCGCGCGGCGGCAGTCCCGGCAGGAGGCTGTCGAGATAGCCCGCGAGACCGAGCGCCACCGTGCCGGCCGCCGTTTCCGGCGTTTCGCCAGGTATCATCCGTCGACGTGCTGCCGCTCACGGATGCCCAACGTCGGGAAATCCGTCGCCGGTCCCAGGCGCATCATGACAACCCGGTGCAGCTCCGCCGCTCGACGACGTGCCCAGGGCGCTGAGCTGCAAAGCGAAGTCGCGCGAAGCCGCGACAGAAGCTTCGGTAGATCATGGCTTGGTTTGAGATACGTTTCCTGCCTTGAGATCGCGCGTACCTCGACTCGTTCCACGCCGAGCGAGTCCACAGTCACTCCCAGGACCCGTGTCTCCTCGACCTGCAGGGGCGCAAAGCCCGCGGGTACCTGCACAGCGGCGATCAGCCTACCCCCCGGATCGGCGACCCACCAGGTGCCACCACCGGCCCTCCCTCCACCGCCGAGCCAAATGGCATCGGTACCCGGCTCGTACCGCTTAGCCCAGATACGTCCCGCCTCGTCGATAAGCAGGCCCGCCAAGTGCGGGATACTCTCTGGACGCGGCGCCGTAGCAACCGCGCGGACGAACGGTGCTACGTTCCTCTTCTCAACCTCCGCCGCAACGGAAGACCATTCGCGCTCGACATCGTAATCATGAGCTGGAAACGCGATTGTCCGCTCGCCAGTAGGGGACCACGCGGTCACCACCGGCTCCGTTCCATTCGTGTGGTAGACGATGTCGCCGTACGTAGCGACGTAGGGATAGGGCGAGAACGGAACGGGCCCAGTGATCCTCTCCGCTAGTCGTGCCCGTAAGAGCCCCGTCGTTTCCCCTAGCCGATCGAGATGTTCACCCCTTGTACTAATGCGTTCGATGGTGACCCGGTCAGCTCCCGGCTCGTCCGCCAAAGCCACTGACCCGATAACTACCGATCCGTCCCGCAACGCTCCAGCCAAGAAATCAAGTCGCCCCACGCCGACCGTCGCATTTGCTGACTCGAGGCTGACCGTGCGGGCGGCGGAGTGGTCGCCGCCGAAGTAAGTCAGCCGTAAGGCGCGGGAATCCCACGCGGCAACTGTATCCGGAGAAACGGTCCAGATGCCTCGCAGCTCCTGGAACTCCCCAGGGCCGTCCCCTCTGCGGCCCATCTGGGCCACGAAAGCACCGTCAGGATCGTACACACGTAGCACCGAGAGACCACCATCCGCCACGACGATGCCGCCACCCGAAGTGAAGCGCGCATCGACAATACGTTGGAACAGAAACGCCGAGTCACCCTCGACGACGCCAATCGACGCTGTCGGTTCGACGGAGATGGTCCACGATTCCAGACGCGTTGACAGATCCGCCTCAGAACAGGCGGCCACCAGAGCCGCTGTCATCAAGGCCACGCTATCGGTTCGCATGCTCGTCCCGGCCAGTGCCTCCAACGCCATTCTGAAGCTGCAGGTTCGAGGCACGCTACGCTGCTCTCCGAGCGTGGTCAATGCGCCGTCATCGCGGTGCTGCAACCACCCAACTCCCCCATGCTTGCCGCTTACTTAGAGTTTGACAAGAACGCGCCGGTCCGATGGGCTGTCGAATGACTCAAGCTGTGCGTGTAACCTGCACCGGCCCACCGAGCCCGCTGAAGCAGCCTGAACGACACGAACGGACACCGGAACGGACACACACGGAACCGTCCGCGTTGTCGTGCTGGGTGTTTGGTGAGGCCTCGGAAGATGAGAGCATGGGGGATGACCGAAGAGGAATTCGTCGGAGTCTTCCCATTTGCTCCGGGCTCCGCGTTGCTCCGGTTGGATTTGTCCGTGAATCCGCTTGAACGCGGTTTCACGACTCGTTACGTTTTGGGTATGGCCACTTTGTCGCCTTTTGAGATTCGCGAGCTCAGCGTAGCCGAACGCATCCAGCTCGTGCATGACCTATGGGACAGCATCGCAACGGAGCCCGACGTGCTGCCGCTCACGGATGCCCAGCGTAGGGAAATCCGTCGCCGGTCCCAGGCGCATCATGACAACCCGGGTGCAGCACGGCCGCTCGACGACGTCCTGAATCGAATCGAGCATTCGCTCGAGTGAAATCGTACAAACTGGTCATCCGGCCCGAGGCCGATGCAGAGCTCGCCGAGGGGGCGCGCTGGTACGACGCGCGCAGCCGAGCAACGGCGGCACGGCGATATGGACGCTGCTCGTGAGCGGTGGACTCGGGCGGGAGTTCTTGCGCGCCTTCCGCGCTGCGGCAGAACCTCTCCGGCGGAATCCCTTCATGTATCAGCTCGTCGAGGCTGAGGCCCGCGCGACGGGCTGCGTAGCCGGCCCGCGCGTGAACGGACACCAGGAACGGACACAAACGGTGTTAAGCGGGTTGAACGGAGTGTGGCAAGCTGCTAAATTTCAAGGTCTTGGGGCCTGTAGCTCAGGTGGTTAGAGCGCACGCCTGATAAGCGTGCAGAGGCCGCCCCCGGCCCGTGCAGCCTGCCAATCGATTCCGATCAGAAATCGGTGGGGCACAACGGAAATCCACTTGACGGTGCGCGCAACCTGCACCGGCCTACCGAGCCCGCTGAAGCAGCCTTAACGGCAGCAACGGACACCGGAACGGACACCAACCGGTCGTCTGCCTCGGCCGTAGTGAAGCGTTGGGTCGCACCGACATCTGTGCGCTTCTGGCTCCGCAATGCCAGGATGCCAGGATTCGAACGTTGCGGGTCGATACAAAATCTTATATACTGGACGAGTGAGCGACCTCAAGCCCGTCGTGTTCCGGGGCAGTTCCCTGGAGGATCTGCGCGCGTTCCCGAAATCGGCTCGGCGGGAGGCCGGCCATCAGATCGATCAGGTGCAACGTGGTCACGATCCGGATGACTGGAAGCCTTTGAAGACCGTCGGGGCGGGCACACGAGAGATCCGGATTCGAGACGAAAGCCGTGCATTTCGCGTCATCTATGTCGCGAAGTTTGCGGATGCGGTTTACGTCCTGCACTGCTTCGAGAAGAAAACCGAGAGGACGCGTAAGGCGGACATCGATCTGGCGGCGAAGCGGTACCGGGAATTGCTGAAGGAATTGAAACAATGACCAGCGAACCGTTCTCCAGCGTATGGGATGCGATCGAAGACACGCCGGCCGAGGCTGAAAACATGAAGCTGCGTTCGGCGTTGATGATCGCCGTCAAGGATCATGTCAAGCGACAAGGCTGGACTCAAGGGGAAGCGGCTCGCCGATTCGGCGTGATGCAGCCTCGTGTATCTGATCTGATGCGTGGCAAAATCGAGCTGTTCGGCCTGGACACGTTGGTCAACATGGCTGTGGCGGTGGGCTTGCACATCGAGATGCACATCAGCGAAGCCGCGTGAACGCCCTCGCGACCCAGCGAGGTTGGCCGTGACTTAACCGTGTGGGACAGCATCGCAGCCGAGCCGGATATGCTGTCGCTCACGGATGACCAGCGTCGAGAAATTCGTCGCCGGTCGCAGGCGCATCATGAGAACCCAGGTGGAGCACTGCCTCTCGACGACGTTCTGAACCGAATCGAGCATTCGCTCGAGTGAAATCGCATAGAAACGAAACTCGGCCCCAAGGGAGTTGGAGTTGTGCTGGAGGCAGAGCATCTGTGTATGTCGTTGCGAGGCGCCGAGGTCTGTGGGGCGCGAACCGTGACCTCGGCGCTCGCGGGGATCGTTCGTGACGATCCCCGGACACGCGAGGAATTTCTCAGCCTGACGCTGCGACGGAGCGGATGACGCCCGGACGTCGCGTCGGACATGCTGCGCTGTGTCCGGGAACTGCGCGGAAGGCAGGCCTTCAACGGCGGCAAGGGGCAGACTATGCACTGGACATTCCGTCCCTCCTCGGCGAGCATCTCTGGAGGTTCCGATGGCCCACCGCGATTTCAACGACGTACGCACCGCTGTAGCCGAGCGAGAGGCGGCGAGAGGCTCGACCACGGTTCTGGTCAGTCGCCGCGAAGCGTTCAACGCGGCTCACCAGCTGAGAGATCCTGGCTTATCTGAAGCTGAGAACCGGAGGCTGTACGGAAAGTGCGCCAACCTCCACGGTCACAACTACGTCCTAGAGGTGGTGGTGGCGGGGGTGGTAGACCCGTCGACGGGCTATGTCCTGGACCTCAAGGAACTCTCGGACGTCATATCGAGGCGGGTGATCGAGGACGTGGATCACCGCAACCTGAACACCGATGTGGATTGGCTCAAGGGCCTCATCCCGACCGCGGAGAACCTGGCCGTGGCGTTCTGGGAGAGGTTGCGCTCGGAGCTCCCGGCCGGGTCACTTCGATCCATTCGTCTGTGGGAAACCGACAAGAACTGGGCCGAGGTCGGTGAGCGCGTCTGAGGCCCCATCGCAAAGGGCACGAGATCTACGCGCGCGTTACACGGTCGCGGATCTGCAAGTACTCAGCGCGGATGAGACGCGACGGTTCGTCGGTGACGTGCGGGACCCGAAGCTCGATCTCGCGCTTGCCTGGGAACTTCTATACAGGCTCGAGCCGGAGCTCTACGACCGTCTGGTCCGCGCTGAGAGAATTCATCCCGCGGTGTTCGGGTGGCTGCCGCGCGGCATCGATCGGATTGTCGAGGTGGGTGCTGGCACCGGTCGGCTAACGCTCCCGTTGCTGGACCGCGCCGGCGAGATCGTGGCGATCGAACCTGCAGCGCCTTTGCGCGAGCTGCTGATCCAGAGGCTCGCGCGAGCGGAAAACGGCCACCGCGCGAGGGTGGTCGAGGGCTTCTTCGATTACCTTCCACTGCCCGACGAGTGGTCTGAACTCGTGGTCGCGTGTTCGGCGTTCACGCCGGAGGCGGCGCACGGTGGCGACGCTGGCCTGGCTGAGATGGAGCGGGTCTGCAAGCCTGGGGGCTGCGTGGCGATCGTGTGGCCGAACAACCTGAGCTGGCTCGCCGCCCGCGGCTATCGGTACGTGAGCTTCGGCGACGAGGAAATGTTCGTCGAGTTTGCGAGCCTCGACGAGGCTGTCGAGCTAACCGAGATCTTTTATCCCGGAGCGGCAGCGGAGGTACGTCGCCGCGCTCGGCGGCGGGTGTCGTTCGACACGTTGGGAGTCAATCCCCCTCGCGACGTCGCCTTCAAGGTGATGGCCGGGTGAAGCTGGCGATCGTTGCCCCGCTCGTAAGCCCGATCCGCGAGCCGCAGGGCGGTGGCTCGCAGGCCTTCGTGTCCGAGCTGGCGCGCAGGCTCGTCCCGAGGGGCTACGACGTTCATCTGTATGCCGCCTCGGGGTCGACGGTGAAGGGGGTGGAGGTGATCGACACGGGAGTCGATCACCGCGCCTTGGCGGCCACGCTCTACCGACCCTCGGGCGGGGGCATCGAGCGCTCAGATGTTGCGGAGCGGGAGTTCGCTCGTGTCTACGACCTGGTGCGCGAAGGTGGTTACGACGTTGTCCACAACCACGCGTTCGACGGGCCCGCGGTCAGCCTGGCCTCAACACTGAGCGCGCCCGTTATGCACACCATCCACCTGCCGCCGAATGGGGAGGTTGCCGACGCGCTACGCCAGGCAGTGCGGCGCAGTCCGCCGCCCGTGGTCGCCTGCGTGTCCGTGAGCCAGGCGACAGCATGGCGCCGGATCGTCCCAGTCGGCGCGATCCTGCCGCCGTACATCCCGACTCGACAGATCCACTTCTCGCCGACCGCTGGTTCCGGCGCCGTGTTCGCCGGTAGGTTCAGCCCGGAGAAGGGAGCCGCCGAGGCGATCGCGATCGCACAGCTCGCAGGCGTCGAGATCGATGTGTTCGGCGACAGCTATGACGCCGAATACGCCCGGGAGCAGATCGACCCGCGGCGCGCGGAACGAGGCGTCACCGTCCACGCGGCTGTCCCGCAAACCGCGCTCTGGGAAGCAATGGCCAACGCGGCGGTGGTGCTTTGCCCGGCGAATTGGGAGGAGCCGTTCGGAATGGTCGCCGCCGAGGCACAGGCATGCGGAACTCCTGTCGTCGCGTTCCGGCGCGGCGCTCTTCCCGAGGTGCTGGTCGACGGTACCACCGGCCACCTTGTCGAGCCGGGCGATCTCGCGGCCGCGGCAGAGGCTGTGACGGCCGCACCGGCCTTGTCACGCTCAGCGTGCCGCGAGCACGCCGAGCGCGATCTAGACATCGAACGCGCGCTCGACGCCCATGAGCGGCTGTACGAGCGAGTTGCAAGCCGCGGTCTTGCG
>JBOHRM010000257.1:0-1186 GCA_050732715.1 Longimicrobiales bacterium | reverse complement strand
CCTCGGCGGCACGCTGCTGGCCGGCGGCGAGCCGTTCTCCGTGCCGTTGCGCGCCGAAAACGAGTTCCTGATCCCGCTCGACGAGCTGCCGCGTGACGTGGTTCGCCGCGCGCGCGTGCTGTATCTGAACTATCCGAACAATCCCACCGCCGCCGTCGCGCCGCCGCAGTATCTCGAGCGCGCCGTCGAATTCTGTCGCGAGAACGGCATCCTGTTGGTCTACGACAACGCTTACAGCGAGATCGCATTTAACGGGTATTGTCCGCCGAGCATCTTGGAGATCGAGGGTGCCCGTGACGTCGCGATCGAGTTCCATTCGTTCTCGAAGACATACAACATGACCGGCTGGCGCATTGGCTGGGCCGCGGGTCACGCGGATGTCATCGCCGCGTTGTCACGGGTGAAGTCGTTCGTAGACACGGGTCAGTTCCTCGCGGTCCAGGCCGCGGCCGCCGCGGCGCTCGAGGCGTACGACGAGTGGGTGCCCGGCAACGTCCGGGCGTTCCAGGAACGGCGGGACGCGCTGGCTAGCGCCTTGCAGGTCTCGGGTTTCGACGCGCAAGCGCCCCGCGCGACGATGTATTTGTGGGTACCTGTCGCAGGCGGCCTTGCGTCCGAGCCGTTCGCTCGCCGAGCGTTGCTCGAGAAGGGAGTCGTGATCATGCCAGGTGCGGCGCTGGGCGCCGGCGGTGAAGGATTCTTTCGTGCAGCGTTGACTTGCGCGCCGGCACGGCTCGAGCAGGCCGCGCGCCGGCTCGGGGAGTTGCTCACGTGACCGCCCGGAACGCGGTTCCGTGGCTGGTTTAGAATCCGGTGTGAGCTCGACGTTGCTGGAACGGCCTCCGCCGCGGGTCGAGAACCGACCGCTGCCACGACCGAGCAGGGTGCCGGACCCGCCGCGAAAGCGGGGCGGACCCCGCTGGACGCTTCCGCTCGCGCTCGCAATTTCCGCGGCCCTCCACCTGCTCGCCCTGCTGGTGTTCCGGTTCGAGCCTGTGACCGAGGCGGGGCCGCCGCCGAATGACCCGCTCGTTCTCGACCGGCCGATCGGCATGCGCGTCTACGACATCGTTCCCGTCAACGAGGCGCCCGCCTTGCCGCAGGAAGAGGAGCGAACCGAGCCGACTCCGCCGCCGCCGGAGCTCCAGACCCAGCCGCCGCCAGCTCAGCCGGCCCCGGCCCAACC
>JBOHRM010000256.1:0-12394 GCA_050732715.1 Longimicrobiales bacterium | reverse complement strand
AGCGAGCCGTAGGCGAGCGTAGCGCCGCGGCCGCCGCTCGCCGTGGTGTCGGAGGGAAGGATGGGTGGGGGTCAGGGTGGGCCGTCGGTTTGGACGTCTTGGGCGGGATTTCATTCCTTTGAGACAGCCTTCGGAGCAGCGGGCTTGGCATTGAGTTTTTTGGATTCATGCATGCGGTAGCTGGGGCCCTCGATGTGGATCATGATCGAGTGGTGGACCATGCGATCGACGATGGCGGTGGTCACGACGGGATCGCCGAGATAATCGCCGAGCTGTCGAAAGTCGATGTTCGTCGTCACCAGCGTGGATGCTTTGCCGTAGCGGCCATCGATGACCTTGAAGAAGAGGGCGGCGTTTCTGGCGTCGTGCTGTTCGATGCGATCGAATCCGACTTCATCGATGAGCAAGACGTCCGGCGAAGTGTACTGTTTGAGCTTCCTGGGCAGGGTCTGGTCGGCGAGACCGGAGAGCAGGCGGGCGAGCATGTCGGCGGCGGTGGTATAGCGACAGCGGTAGAGCTGTTTGCAGCCGATCAGCAGAAGGGCCTTGGCGATGTGACTCTTGCCCGTACCGGAGTTACCGGCGATCACGAGCCCCTGCCTGCGGGTGAGGAAGTCGAGGCTGGCCAGTTCGAGGATTTGGGCCTTGTCGATGCCGGTCTGGAAATCGAAATCGAAATCCGAGAGAAGCTTGCGTTCGACGAGCCGCGCCTCCTTGATGCGGCGTTCGATGCGCCGTTCGGTCAAAGCCTGGGCCTCGATCGCGAGTAGCCGTTCCAGGAGCTGGGTGGGTGGCAGTGCCTTTTGTGCGGCCTCGGCGAGCTCACGGTCGAGCCGTTTCGGGATCTCCGTCAGGTTCAGCGTCTTCAGGTGAGCCCGGATTCGATCCAGCGTTTTGTCTTTCGCCACCGGGAGCCTCCTCGGGCTGCGTAAAGAGAGCGCCGTACTCGTCGAGCGGCCGCTGCCGGACTTCGGGTAGCGTCTGTTCGAGGGCCCGGCTGGCGCGCTCGTTCCGGATGGATTCGAGCGTGCGGGGTGCGAAGCGGACGTGCAGGATGCGCTCGACGGCCTGCGCGTCGTAGGCGCCGTAACGGAGCGCGTGACGCAAGGCGTCGTGAATGTCCTCGGCGCGATACTGCTCTTTGAGGCGCAGCACGTAGCGCACGTGTGCGCCGCACTGGCGGGGATAGCGTTGCACGAGGCCGTCAAGGAATTGCTCCGCGGCCTCGCCGAGTGCGAGGAATACCTCACGCACGGGCTCGAGGCCGTAGCGCGCCTTCTTGGGCTGGAAGTGGTCCGGGTTCTGGATGCGGACCGCGAGCCCTCGCGGCGCGCGCTCGTGGCGGGCGAGGAGCTCAAGCTCGGGACTGTAGACGAAGACTTCGTGCTCGGTCGCCTTGACGGTCAGGATGTCGCCCACGTGGCCGGAGGGAACGGAATAGGTGTTGGTGTCGAGCTCGACGAAGCCATGGTCTCGGCAGACGCGGAGCGCGACTTCTGATGTGTCGTAGGCGTGGGGCGGCAGCGGCTGCAGGTGCGGCCGTTCGAGCGCGAAGCGTTCGAGGGGGGATTGGCGGGTGGTGTCGTGAATGTGACGATCACTCTTCTCGCTCAGCCACCAGCGGGCGATGCGGCGCAGCTCTTCGAGGTCATCGAATTCTCGGCCACCGAGCAGATTGGATTCGATGTAGCGAAAGGGCGCCTCGATCTTTCCCTTCGTTTGCGGGTGCCGGGGCCGGCAGGCGATCGGCTTGCAGCGGTAGTGCGTGATGAACGCCGTGAACGCGGGATTGTAGACGGGCCGGCCGGCTTCCCAGCGCAGCACCACGGTTTTCTCATTGTCGTACAGGCACTCGAGCGGAACGCCATCAAAATACCCGAAGGCATCCCGGTGCCTGCGAATGAGCGTGTGGAAATTGCGGTTCAGGGTAAAGTCGATATAGTGCCGCCGCGAGAAACCGAGGATGTAGGAGAAGCACAGGACCTTGCTTGTGCCGGTGCGCCGGAAGTGGAGCGTGTACGGGCTCCAATCCATCTGTCCTTGCTGGCCGGGCTGGGTCTCGAAACGAATGATGGCCTGCTTGCGCGGCGGCGGCCGCAACTGGACGAGCAGCTCGCGCACGATACTGATGCCGCCGGTATAGCCCTCTTCTTCGCGGAGCTTCTCGAAGAGACGCGTGCCCGTGATCTTGGGATAGCGTTCCAGGATCTCCTGGATGCGAGGCCGAAACGGATCGAGCTTACTCGCGCGTCTCGGGGCTCGAGACACCACGTCGTGGCCTTGTTCGCGCTGCGCGGTGTGATCGCGCAGGATGCGCCGCACCGTGTTGCGGGAGATGCCGTATTGCCGGTGCAGCCGGTGGATGCTCGCGCCCTGGAGCGACTCGAGCACCATCCGTTGGGCCAGCTCGTCTCCGCTGGTGATCTTCTTCATACGGGTCCTCTCCGCCGGCCCGCGAGCTGGATTTGATGGATCGCTCGCTGGGCGAACGCACAGGCCTCCTCCATCAGGTCCCAATGCGGCTCGAGCTCGTCGGGCGAAGCCTGTCCCACCCGCTCGACGACACGCCGGCAGACCGTCTTCATGCCGATCAGCGCGCCCACGAGGTCCGATGATTTCGGAGGTCGCTCCTCGAAGAGCTCCCACGGATTCGCCAGGATCCTGTCGTATTCCCAGCGCGGGCGCGTGAGCAGGTGGGCAACCAGCCGGCTCACGTCGCGCGTCGAGAGCCGGTGCTTCAGGATCGAGGCGGTCACGGCTTGCTGGTTGCCGCGCGGCAACCGCGCCACCTCCCGGGCCGCTACGACAGTGAGGAGTCCCAGGCGAATGTCCCGCTGGACGTCGGGATCAAGCGCCTCGACGAGCCGCAAGCGCCGGCTCACCCAGCTCTTGTCGTGACCCACGAGCGCGCCGATCTCTTCCTGCCTGAGCCCGTCTTCGCGATAGAGCGAGTGAATCACCAGCGCCTCCTCCATCGCGTGCAGTGAGGCGCTGATGTGGTTCAGCTCGATCAGCGTCGCCTTGCATGCGCGTACCGTGAGATCCAGCGTTCGCGCGAGCAGAAAGCGCTTCGCCAGGCGCCGGCTCGCTCGTACTCGTTTGAAGCCGTCCACGACCTCTAGACCGTCCGCGCCTCCGATCCGGGCACAGATCACCGGCGAGAGCTGGCCGTAGGTCTGGAGCGATTTCTCGATCGCGGCCTCAGCGCGCGGACGCGGAATGCGCAGGCCGCTGAAGCGCTCACCCAGCTCGTCGAGGGCGCGCTCCTCGATCGCTCCGCCTTTTTCACTCGCCCTCGCCAATCGCTCCCTCCCCGAGACACGTGCGGCGGCAACGTTTGCCCCAGGGGCACCAGAACACCAGCAAGTCGTCTCTTTGCAATCCCTCCTCACGCAGGCGATCTCGCGCAACCACAACGACTTGCACCACAAGCGCGTCCATCTTTGCAATCACCCCGCACCTGCAGCCGCAAGTCCTGGAATCACAGCCAGTTCCACGAATAGCTCGTCCATCTTTGCAATCACGTCCCCGCCGCTCCCAACCGGGATCATGCGGTACCGGCCCGCCGTGATCAGCGGCCCTGAGGCCGATGCCTCTGCACCGCCGGCCTCGAGCGGCCGCCGCTTTCCGCCTCGCCGCTCCCGGTTCCGTTCGCGCTGCCGCTCCCGGTTGCGATCCGCCGCACCCGGCTTGCGCCGCCGGTACTCCCGCCAGTAGCTCGGATTCCTCGCGCACCACGCCTTCTGCGCCGCCGTTTGGTTCGAGCGGTAGTCCGCATCCGTGGCCCGCTTCCAGGCTTGCCACCTTCGCTTGCGCGTCCGCTGACACGCTTCACTCGAGCAGTAGCGCTGTTGCCGGACGGCACGGTGGGCCCGAAACCGTTTCCCACAACCCTCGCAGATCCGCTCCATCCTTCCCCTCCCAGAGGCCGAAACCTTCCGGGGTCAAGAATGAAGCAGCACGGCCCCTCAGGCCGACCGCGCGATACCGTCCGTACAACTCGTCCGGCAAACGCCGCACGATTCGTCGCAGGAGAACCAACAGGGTGGGTCAAATACTCCGGCGCCCCGTCTCTTCCTCAGGCACCGGTCGGATGGGTCAACTATCCGGTGGTGGGTGGGTCAAATGCTGACCGGGGGTCGCATGCAGCCCATGGTGGCACTTCGGCAAGATTGACGTGGATCGCGCTTCGTGGACGGTTGACGCCTTGTGAACCGCGATCTCGCGTCAGTTCGTGCGTAACGCCCATGGGCGCAGGATTCGGTATTCCGGCACGGCAGTGATGCTTGCACGTCGGATGCCGACGAGACGGCGCTTGTGAAGACGGGAGATCGCGTCCTGCACCGCGCGTCTGGACAACCCCGTGCCGTCGGCGAGTTCCCTCAAACTAATCTCCACCGTGTCCGACGCGGATCGTTCGGCGAGGTACCAGAGATACAAGTAAACGAGGAACGCGGACGGTTGGCGGTCGTGCCCCACGAGGTCGCGCAGCAAGGTGCTGACCACGTACTCATCCACCTCGAGCTTGCGCATCTCTCCTCCTATGGTAACAAATGCCATAGCAGCCACAACGCGCCTTGTGCGCCAAGACGAACGATGGAGTATTGAGCGCACCCGCGCATCAGACAACAAAGACGCCGTGCTCCCTCGCGCGACGCATGTCAGTGAGGACGATGTCGGGCCACGACAAAGGGAGAGACAAATGATCAGAGGGATCAAGTTCGCGAGCATCCCGGTGGCCGACCAGGATCGAGCGCTCCGGTTCTACACCGAGAAACTGGGGTTCCGGGTGATGACCGACGCGCCGTTCGATGATGAGCAGCGGTGGATCGAGCTCGGCATCGACGGTACGAGCGCGAAGCTGGTCATCTTCACGCCGGATGAGCACCGCGATCGGGTGGGCACACCGTCCAACGTCACGTTCTGGTCGCCCGACGTGCGAGCTACGTACGAGGAGCTGAGAGCCCGTGGCGTCGAGTTCATCGCCGAACCAGAGAGCTCGGACTGGGGTTCCTATGCCGTCTTCAAGGACTCGGAGGGCAACACCTTCGTGCTCTCCTCCAAATAGACGGTTTGATGCGGTCGTCTTTCACGGTTGCCTGCAGCGTTCGTACGTGATGCAGCTTGGGCGCTGGGCTTTGCTCCAATGATCGTTCAGATTCATCAGGAGGCGCCGTCCGCGCTGGCGGACTACGCCTGTGTGCCGATCGCCTTTGAGGTCCGCGAGCGATTCGCAGTCAAGGCACATAACGCGGGCCTCGGCGGGCTCCATTTGCATGCCGAGCGAGTGGTCGAACCGTATGTGAAGGATTACGATGCCCAGCCCGGGCAGCACCCCACGGCGTGGGCAGCGCGCTTTGACCTCGCTCGGTGGGGAATCCTCACGGCGTGGGCGGATGGCGAGCGCGTGGGTGGGGCAGTTGTCGCGTGGGACACGCCGGGGCTTGAGATGTCGGAGGGGCGCTCGGACATGGCCGTGCTTTGGGATTTGCGCGTCACGCCCGATTGGCGTAGGCGCGGCGTCGGCACATCGCTTTTTCCGCGCTGCGGAGGAGTGGGCGTCGGCGCGGGGCGCACGCTGGCTCAAAGTTGAGACCCAGAACGTAAATGTCATCGCCTGCCGGTTCTATGCCCGGCAGCGGTGCACCCTGGGCGCCGTCAATCGGTTCGCATAGCCAATGCTACCCGACGAGCCGCCGCTTCACTCGTCGCGGAGGGAAGTTATCGGATCGACGAGCGTCGCCCGACGCGCCGGGAGGTAGGCCGCCACGAGGGCGACAGCAAAGATAGAGAGGACTACCGCACCGAGCGTGAGTGGATCGCTGGCCGAAACGCCGAACAGCATCGACCGGATCACACGCACCGCGCCGAATGCTCCGGCGATCCCGAGCACCACGCCGATGGCGGTCAGGCGGATGCCCTGGCCGAGCACGAGCCTGAGCACTGACGCGCGACCGGCGCCCAGCGCCAGCCGCACGCCGAACTCGCGAGTACGCTGCGTCACCGAAAAGCTGATCACCCCATACAGGCCGATGGCCGAGATGAGAACTGCGGCGATGGCGAATGCCGCGATCACACGCAGCATGAGCCGTTCCGAGCCCATGGACGCGGCCCGCAGCTCATCCATCGTCACCAGCCGTGTGACGGGGATATCGGCGTCGAACTGGCGTACGGCGGCTGTGACTGCCTGTCCAAGCTGGAGGGGATCGACGCGCGTTCGCGCTGCGATCCAAACCAACGGCCGATGCCACTGCTGCACTCGGTAGATCTCGGGCTCGGGCCTGGTGAGGGTCTCTTGGTCGCCGTCGAACGCCGTACCAGTGACGCCGACGATTTCCCAACGCGCGCTGTCGATGGTCACCGCCCTGCCGATCGGATCCTCGCCGGAGAGGAACCGCTCCGCGAACGCCTGATTCACGACGGCGACGGCGAGCGTGCTCGCGCGGTCGGTGCTCGTGAAGTCGCGACCACGCACCACGGGGATACCGAGCGCTTCGAAATAGCCGGGTGTGGCGGCCTGCATGCGCGCCTGGGGGCGCTCATTCGGCAGGAGTGGACGCCCCTCGATCTCGAACGCGCCTCTGCCCGCTCCGTGGCCGAAGGGAATTCCCAGCACCGCGCCCGCGCGTGTGACACCCGGTATCGACTCGATCGCGTCGACCAACCGGTCGATGCGGTCCGGTTCCAAGGCTCCGCCGTTTTCGGGCGGCGGCACTCGCACGCGGATCGCGAGTACGTTCTCCGTGTCGAAGCCGGCGTCGACGTTGTAGATCTCACGGTAACTCCGGGCGAGTAGGCCGGCCGCCGAGAGCAGCACGATCGCCAGCGCGACTTCCGCAACGACGAGCACCCGGCGTCCGCGCGCAACGCCGATGCTTCCCGTCGCCGTGCGGGTCACGTCGTGGAGCTCGTGCACAAAGGTGGGACGAGCGAATCGAAGCGACGGCCACAATCCAACGATGATGCCGCTGAGCAAGCCCATCGCCGTCGCGAGGGCCCAGGCGTGCCCGTCCAATCGCATCCCCGGCCAGTCGATCAGCATCCGTATGCCCCATGCCGCGGCGCCGGCACCGCACACGCCAGCCAGGGCCGCGAGCAAAACCACCTCCGCAAGCAGCTGACACACCATCCGTCCAGCCGTGGCGCCAAGCGCTTCGCGGATGGCCAGCTCGTGCCGTCGTGCGGAATGCCGGGCGACCAGCAGACCCGCCAGGTTGACGCACGCGATCAGCAGCACCAGGCCCGCTGCGTAGGTCCGGACGTCGGGCCCGCGCCTGTAGAGCTCGGGCAGCGACACCGTCAGGAAGGTCGTTCCGCTCATAATGTCGGGGAGCTCGGCTGCCACGCGTGCGGCGATGCCCGCGACCTCCGTCCGCGCGGTTTGTATGCTCACGCTTTCCCTGAGCCGACCGACGACCTTGTACTGCGCGTCATCCCGGTCGCTCATCTCTTCGGCTGCGAGCATGAGCGGCGTCCACAGCTCCGCGCCGCGCGGAAATACCGCATCGTTGGGCACAACGCCCACGACCGTATAGGGAACGCGGTCGAGGACCACGGTTCCGCCGACGACCGCTGGATCACCTCCGAACCGACGGCGCCATGCGCCTTCGCTCAGGACGATGACCTCATTACTTCCCGGCGTCGCATCGTCCGGAACGAGCACACGCCCAATCAGCGGGCCGACTTCGAGCGTCTGGAAGAACTCGGGCGTGACCCGCACACCGTCGGCGATATCCGTGTGGTGAGCGCCTCGCAGCGCCGGTTCCCAGTCGGCGAACATCGATACCTGTTGAAACGTGTGCGCCTGATCACGAACGGTGAGGTAGTTGGCGGGCGACATCGTGATGCACCACGCACACGTCTCAGGTCCCTGCCCGAGGTAGACCAACCGGTCCGCCGCAGGGAGCGTCATCCCCTCCGAAGCGACGTACCGGCGGTAGGCATCGATCAACGTCGTTGCACCGATGCCCAAGGCAAGCGTGATGATCGTCATCGCAGTGAAGCCAGGACTGGCGCGTAGCTGCCTTACGGCGTAGCGCAGATCCTGCCCCATATCCTCGAACAGCCGAGTCCCGCGGGCGTCGCGGGTATCCTCCTTGATCTGATCCAGACCGCCGAACGCCGTCCGCGCACGCCGCCTGGCCTCATCGTGCGCCAGACCCTGGGCTACGTACTTCTCCGCCTCGCGTTCAATGTGGAATCGCAACTCGTCGTCGAGATCCCGTTCGACGACATCACGGCGCAGGATCGCGCGCAGCCGATAACGCAGGTCGTTCCAAAATTCACTGAACACGGCGGCCTCCGTCAGCCGGTGTGAAGGACGAGAGAACGGACGGCCGCGGTTCACGCATCCGATCGCAAGGCGATAACGGGATCGATGCGCGAGGCGCGGTGGGCCGGAAGATACGTCGCCAACAACGCTACGGTCGTCAGGCCCGCCGACACAGCTACGTAGGTGAGCGGATCCATCGGGCTCACACCGAATAGCAACGCAGACATCACACGCGTGAGCGCCAATGCCATACCGATGCCCAGCGCGATGCCTGTGAGCGTCAGTATGATGCCACGACGCAGAAAGAGTCTCCGCACATCTCCAGTCTGTGCGCCGAGCGCCATACGAATGCCGATCTCGCGTGTGCGCTGTGTCGCGATGTACGCGATGACGCCGTAGATGCCCACGACGCCGAGGAGCAGCGCCACGCTCGCGGCAATGGCCAACATGACCATGGCAAACGAGGTCTGCGCCATGGAATCAGTCTGAATCTCCTCGAGCGTCTGCACGTTGGCGAGCGGCAGATTGGTGTTGACCGACAAAACGGCCTGGTGGAGCTCGCGCAGGAAGCCCCGCGAGCCCACGCGAGTCGACCGCACGGCGTAGGCCATCGTGCGCTCTCCGCCACGAGCCCTCGCATAGGTCTCATCCAACATCGGCCAGTACACGATGGCCGTCGCCGGCCGATGCAGGCCATCGTCACGCTCGTCCCCGACCACACCGACGATTTCGTACCAGGGGTCTGCGGTGCTGTTTCGGACGCGTTTGCCGAGCGCCTCCGAAGGGTTTCGCCAGTACTCGCGTGCCAGATTCTCGGAGATGACGACGACGGGCCGGAACTGGTAGATATCGGTCCAGATGATGGCACGCCCGGCTAAAATGCGGTTGCCCATCGTCTCGAAGTAGCCGGGGGCGACGGCCTTGAGGCGCGGGTACGCTGAAGCCCCATCGTCCGCCACCTGATCGTGCTCGATATAGATCGGGTTCAAATTTCTCTCGCCGTCCATCGTGATCGAGGACGAGAAGCCGACCGAGTTGACGCCCGGTACCTGCCGCAGTCGCTCCGCAATCTGATCATGTGTCCGCGCCATCTGCTCCCGATCATCGATGAGCGCCTGTGGCACATGGATGCGGAACGTTTGCACCGCTTCGGGTCCCGCAAAGCCGGGCTGGACCTGCCGCATGGCGACGAACGTCCGAATCATCAGTGCTGAGACGATCAACAGCACGAGGGCCATCGCGACCTCTGCCACGACCAGCGAATTACGAATCCGTTGCCGCACTGGGGCATCGCTCGCCGATCGGCCGCCTTCCTTGAGTGCTGTGGCGTTCGGTGTCTCAGATCTCAGCACGGGAATGAGGCCAAAAAGCAGACCCGTCAGCAGTGAGATGGCCAGCGCGAAGAGCAGCACCACGGGGTCGAGGCCGATCTCGTCAACGCGCGGTAGGGCCACTGGCGCCAGCCCCCTCAGCAACCCGATACCGGCTGCCGCGAATAGGACGCCGACCACACCGCCTGCGACGCTCAGTATCAGGCTCTCCGACAGCAACGCGCGTGCGATGCGGCCACGGCTCGCTCCCAGTGCCGCACGGACGGCAAGCTCCTGCTGGCGTCCGTCGGCACGTACTAGAAACAGGTTCGCCACATTCGCACACGCAATGAGCAGGACGACCCCCACCGTGCCCAAGAGAATCCAGAGGATGCGTCCAACATTCCCGATCACGTCTTCGGCCAGCAGATGCACGTCCGGCTGCAACCCGAGTGTTTCGTGGCCTCCTCTGAGAAATGGGATCATGCGTGCCACGTCAGCATGGGCCTGAGAAAGAGCGACGCCTGGCTTCAGCCGAGCCAGAGCGTTGAAGTCGAACGAGACCCAACCCACACGCTCGAGCTGCATCGGCAGCAGCAGCGCGGGATCGGTGCGCAGGAACTTGAAGGATGAGGGCAGCACGCCAATGATCTCCGAGTGCGTGCCGTCGATCTCGAGCGGTTGACCGATTACGTCGTTCCCGCCGCCGAACTTGCGCTGCCAGTAGCCGTAGGTTAGCACCACCCGCGGCGGGCTACCCGGCGCATCGTCCTCTTCGGTGAAGAGCCGACCGAGAACGGGTTGGACTCTCAGCAGTGGCACCGTGCCGTCGGTGACGGAGAGCGCCTCGACGCGCTCCGGTTCTCCGCGCCCGGTGATCGTGACCTGCTCCGACTTCCATGCACCGATGTCCTCGAACACTCGCTGGTTATCGCGGTAGGTGAAATACGTGGCGGGGCCGTGGCTGTGATGCTGGTGGGACACACCGACAAGGCGGTCTGGCTCGTGGAAGGGCAGCGGCTTCAGCAATACACCGTAGACGACGCTGAAGATCGCGGTCGTAGCCCCGATCCCAAGGGCCAGCGTCAGGACCGCTATCGCCGTGAAGCCCGGACTCCGACGCAGTGCGCGGTTGCCATGCCGAAGGTCCTTCCACAGATCCTCGAGTATTCTTGTGCCGCGCGCATCGCGTGTACCCTCCTTGATCTGGTCGAATCCGCCGAACGACAATCGCGCACGTCGTAATGCCTCGTCGGGCGCAAGCCCCTGGGCGACGTACTTTTCCGCCTCGCGCTGGATGTGAAATCGTAGCTCATCTTCCAGGTCTTGCTCGAGGACATCACGACGGAGTATCGAGCGCAAGCGATAACGAAGGTCGCTCCAGAATTCGCTGAGCATAGTCGCCTCCAGTCAGCCCATTTCGAGTACCAACGACACGGCCGCGGTTAGCCTGCGCCACCCTTCCGTTTCCGCCGCCAGCTGCTTCCGCCCGCTGCGCGTGAGCTGGTAATACTTCGCGCGGCGGTTGTTCTCCGAGGTGCCCCATTTCGCGCGGATCCAGCCGCGACGATCCAGACGATGAAGGGCCGGATACAGCGAGCCCTGCGGGACCTGAAGTGTGGCGCGTGAGACTTGGTCGAGCCGCTCGGAAATCGCCCAGCCGTGCTGCGGCCCGAGCGAGATCGCCTTAAGGAATAGCAGATCGAGCGTCCCCTGCGGGAGGTCCAGTCCAGCTTTTCGTCGGTCATCGTGCATCCCCCTTTCGCTTCTACAAGGATAGAATACGGCGGCTCTTGCAGAAGCGCAATGGAACGAGCAAGCGCGCCTACGTTTCCGTGTTGCCGTCTGACCGTACTGCGGATCTCCGGACCGCCAGGTCAAGCACTCCAATCTGCCTCGTTGAGCCGTCACGGGCGCACGATGCAGCATGAGTTTGGGCCCGCGTAATTGCACGATGAGTCCGACGAGCGGTCCACAGAGTGTTGCACGACTGGGAATCCTCCGAACGGTGACGTCCCTTGCGTCCGCAGCGCACGGTCATAACATTGTTGTGAATGCTGCCAGGAGGAAACTGCTGTGCCGAAGACGAAGCTGGGGGAACTCGAGGAGCAGATTCTGCTCGCGCTGCTCCGACTGAAGGGGGAAAGCTACGCAGTCCCCGTCGCGAACGAGCTGGCCCGCGTGACCGGACGCGATGTCTCCCCCGCGACGGCGTACATGGTGATGCACCGGCTCGAGGCGCGCGGGCTCTTCGTTTCGTCGGTGGGGACGCCCGATCCGGACCGAGGGGGTAGACCCCGGCGGTTCTACCGGGTGGTCGAGGAAGGGGCTCTCCCGCTGCTCCGCCAGTCGCGCAAGGCGATGCTCGCGCTCTGGGAGGGGCTGGAGCCCCGGTTGGGAGAATCATGAGCCCCCGCGACGATCGGGTGCCGCTTCTCCTGTCGCTCTCCGTCCGAGTCCTGCCCGCGGACGCCCAGGCGATCGCCCCGCCCAGGATTGCCGGACCGGCGACGTAGGCGATCAGCTCGCCGGATAGACCCAGGTCGAACCAGAACGGCAGCTCGCTGAACCGCTGCGTCAGCAGGCGTTCCACCCAGCCGAGTGCGACACCGGCGACGATCAGCCCGTACGCGGCCGCGGCGAGAGAAAGGACCAGCGCCTCCACGAGCAGCTGCGCGACCACGCGCGCCCGGCTCGCGCCCAGCGCGGTGCGTACCGCGATCTCACCAGGCCGGGGCTTTGTCGAAGCCGTTGCGGCCGAGGGATCCAGGGCGGCCATCGTGGATCGCACCTTCGCCGAGCGGATGGGTGG
>JBOHRM010000255.1:0-2028 GCA_050732715.1 Longimicrobiales bacterium | reverse complement strand
ACGAAGGAGAGCCGCAGAGATTCTATGCCGGCGTCAAGATGGCGCGCATGGACGGTCTCGAGGCGCTCGACCGGATGTGGTCACGCCCCTCTGCGTCCTCCCGTTCCTCTTCGTCCTCTGTGATTGATTGCGTTGAACGTGCTCGAGGATCGACGCCGTGTCCTCCGGACCCGAAAAGGCTCTTGACACCGGCTGCCCGACGCATTTATGCTTCTTGCCTTGATGCTCGTGGCCCTGAATCGTGGTGGGGCGAGCAAGAACGAAGAGCGATGACACCGGCGAACACGCAGCAGGTAGTACGCCTCCTTACGGGGCTCCTCGGCCTTATTCGGCCGCGGAGAGGGCGGTGCCTTGCGTGATCACGGTGTGAGCTGATGTAGAAACGAGATCGAAACGCAGACGGCGCGGGCCCTCTCCGAAAGAGAGGGCCCGTTTTTTTGTTTCACCCGTCGCCGAGCCAGGCGCTACGAGGTAGAGGCATGAGTAGTCGAGTCCTGGTATTCGATACGACGCTGCGTGATGGCGAGCAGTCGCCCGGTGCAACCATGACGCCACGCGAGAAGCTGCGCATGGCGTATCAGCTCGATGCGCTCGGCGTGGATGCGATCGAGGGCGGGTTCCCGATCAGCTCGCCGGACGACTTCGAAGCGGTTCGCATGATTGCGCGCGAGGTGCGCGGTCCGGTCATCGCGGCGCTCGCGCGTGCGAAAACCGAGGACATCGAGCGGGCGGCCGCGGCGCTCGAGCCCGCCGCGCGGCCGCGTATCCACATCTTCCTTGCCACGTCGGACCTGCACCTCGAGAAGAAGCTCTGCATCACGAAGGAGCAGTGCCTCGAGCGCGCGGTCGAGGCGATCGAGCACGCGCGCCGGTACACGGACGACGTCGAGTTCAGCGCCGAGGACGCCACACGCACCGACATTGCTTTTCTCTGCCGCGTCGCCGACGCCGCGATCGAAGCCGGCGCGAAAACGCTGAACATCCCGGACACGGTCGGCTTCGCAACGCCTCTCGAGATCCGGACCATCTTCGCCACACTGCTCGCCTCAGTGCGCGGCGTCGAGAACGTCATCTTGAGCGCGCATTGCCATAACGACCTCGGTCTCGCGACCGCAAACTCGCTCGCGGCGATCGAGGCGGGCGCGCGCCAGGTCGAGTGCACGGTGAACGGCATCGGCGAGCGCGCCGGCAACGCCGCGCTCGAGGAGATCGTGATGGCGCTGCTCGTGCGCGGTGCTGCGTATCCGTTCCAGACCAGCGTGCACGCATCCGAGATCGCGCGCGCGAGCCGCATGGTGGCCATGCTCACGGGCATCCACCCGCAGCCGAACAAGGCGGTGGTGGGCCGTAACGCGTTCGCGCACGAGGCCGGCATTCATCAGGACGGCGTGATCAAGGAGCCCAGCACGTACGAGATCATCGATCCGCGTCAGGTCGGTGTGCCGTCATCCCGGCTCGTGCTCGGCAAGCACTCGGGCCGCCGCGCGCTGGCGCAGCGGTATCGGGAGCTCGGCCACGAGATCGACGGCGAGGATCTCGAGCGCGCGTATCGACTGTTCAAGCTGCTCGCGGACCAAAAGAAGGTCGTGCTCGATGAGGACCTGATCTCGATCCTGCACCATGGCGCGATGGATGACGTGCCGCAGGTGTTCCGGCTCCGCGCGTTGGATGTCGCGTGCGGCACGCGCCGCGCGACGGCGCGCGCGGTCGTGAGCGAGGCGGACGAGCGGGACCGCGAGGGCTCTGGCGAAGGAGATGGCCCGATCGCGGCGGCGTTCTGCGCGATCGATGCGGCGCTCGGCCGTGACGTCGTGCTCGAGGACCTGTCGATCCGCGCGGCGACGCCCGGCCGTGATGCGGTGGGCGAGGTTGTGCTGCGCGCGCAGATCGGGGGACGCTCGTTCACCGGGCGTGGCGCGTCGACCGACGTAGTCGATGCGTCGGCGCGCGCGTATCTGCACGCGCTGAACAAGGCCGAGCACGCGCGCGAGCTCGAGGCGCGCGCACTCGAGGCCGCGAGCGACCTGT
>JBOHRM010000254.1:0-1480 GCA_050732715.1 Longimicrobiales bacterium | reverse complement strand
GTTGAGGACTACGTGCGCACGAACGCGAAGCATTTCCACATTCGCTCCCTCGGCTGCGACATCCAGTCGCTAACCGTGCGAGCGGATACGGCAGTCTGTTCTGTCTGCGGATCGGAGGTGAGATGACGCGCGGCGTGGACCATGTCTCGTGGTGTGGAATTCTCCTGCTGTGTGGATTGGTGTTGAATCCGAGCTCCTTATGCGCAGGGCAGCAGAAGGCACCCGGGCATTCCATCGGTCGGGTATCGACACATGGCGATTTGATCGTCATCGAGTTGGACAGCGCAGCGCTCGGGCAACCCAACCTGTTTGATCTGGTCGGCCGCACGCTGCGGTTCACGCCGGATGGATCGCGCTACCGTGTCACGAATCAGCCCTTACGATGGGTCTCCGATTACGGCGCACGACTTGCCAGCAGCGACGTAAGCCTCCAGCGGTTCACCTTTCCGTTCTCAGGCCAACGGTGGCGCTCGTTTTCGGTGGGTACCACGGGGTCCATTCGATTCGGTCCGACGCCGAGCGAGCATGATGTCGATGCGTACGGTCTTGTTGATGGCGGAATCGCTTCGGCAATTGGACGTTTTGACCGCCTGGCCGACGTGGGAGGGAGGCTCGGTGCGCATGCACCAGCCGTGTGCGTCTTTCTGAAGCCCCGGATGTCCGGCCCGCACTACGTGCGGGAGTTGGCCGACCGCGTCGTGATCACGTGGCATCTCACCGAACCATTCGGAAGTCCGTTGGACTTCTCGTGGTCTCCAACGATCAATCTGTTTCAGGCGGTCTTGCATCGCGACGGCTCGATCGAGATGTCCTACAAGACGATGGCTGCGAAGGACGGCATCGTCGGGATTTACCCGGTCTTATCGGCGGGAGAGAGACTTGAGTCCGTCCACCTGTCCGCTGTGATCGCGAAGAGCGGCCCGTTCGCTGCCGTGTATGAATCGTTTCATTACCTGGAGCCGCCGCGGCCGCAGGATCTCTCTTGCACGGTGATTCAGGCGCTTGGCGACAAGTTCGATTTCCTCGCCTACTATTCGGATTTCCGCATCGATAGCCAGGAGGCCAGCAGCCCGAGCGATGGTCCCATCGGCGGCGAGGTCACTGGAATCGGTGACACTCGGCATGACCAAACACAACCGGTCCTACAGAGCCGCTGTACGGGAGGGCGATTTCAGCTCGCCCTAGCACAACCGATCTTTGTCGGGTCCAACGAAATGCAGGAATATCCGCCCGCCGACGCGCCGGTCGGAGGGCCAAGCGATCTCACGTTCTATACGCGCCAGCTCTCAGAGGCGACGCCCGACGGGAAGCCCCTGCCATACAACTACGCGGTCGGGCACCTCGGTCATGAGATCGGACACCGCTGGTCCGCGTATGTCGCCGCACGGGTGAACGGTCAGACGATCTCGCTTGGAGCCTGGCCTCACTGGGATGCAGGATTGCAAGCGCGCGCGGCGTATCGATACTCGCTGCCTGTGGC
>JBOHRM010000253.1:0-2438 GCA_050732715.1 Longimicrobiales bacterium | reverse complement strand
GGGCAGGGTGAGGGGGGTGCGAAGGTGCGCATCGACGGCCTCCGGCGGAGAGGTCAGTGGGTCCGGTTGTCTCCAATAGTTATCGCAGGAGCCCCGATCCCGCCACCTCGAAATGCTCCGACTCGCGAGTCCGCCCTCACCCTAACCCTCTCCCCCGGATCCGGGGGAGAAGGACCTATCCTGCGGCTCCCATGCTGGCGTCCCTGCGGCGGCCTGCCGTTGCGTGTAAGTTTGCGTGGCATCAGGGCGGCGCGGACCCAGACCGCGCGAGCGCCGCGACGAGAGCGCGAGACGAGAACCCGAACCGTCGAGAACCATGGCTAGATTCGAAGGCGTCGACTACTTCGACGTCGATTCGTTGCTTTCGGAGGAGGAGCGGATGGTGCGTGACACCATTCGCGGCTGGGTCGATGACCATCTGCTCCCGATCATCGAGCACGCGTACATCGAGCGGCGCTTCCCCAAGGAGATCATCCCGCAGCTCGCGGAGCTCGGCGTCTACGGTGCGAACCTACCGGAGGAGTACGGGTGCGCTGGGCTCGACAACGTCGCCTACGGACTCATCATGCAGGAGCTCGAGCGAGGCGACTCGGGGATCCGCTCGTTCGCGTCCGTGCAGGGTGCGCTCTGCATGTACCCGATCTACGCGTTCGGCAGCGAGGACCAGCGCCAGCGTTATCTGCCGGCGATGGCGCGAGGCGAGGTCATCGGCTGTTTCGGGCTGACGGAGCCGGACTACGGCTCGAATCCGGCCGGGATGATCACGACCGCGCGCGCCGATGGCGACGGCTGGGTACTGAACGGCGCGAAGATGTGGATCACGAACGGCTCGATGGCCGACATCGCGGTCGTCTGGGCGAAGACGGGCGCGCTCGACGACGTCCCCTCGATCCGTGGCTTCGTCGTGCCCACCGACTCGCCCGGTTTCCAGGCGACCGACCAAAAAGGCAAGCTTTCGCTGCTCGCGTCCGACACCAGCGAGCTCGTGCTCCAGGACGTACGCGTCGGCGCGGACGCGCTGCTTCCCGACTCGAACGGGCTCAAGAGTCCGCTCATGTGCCTGACGCAGGCACGCTACGGCATCGCGTGGGGCGCCGTCGGCGCGGCGATGGCGTGCTTCGATGAAGCGCTGCGCTACGCGAAGGAGCGGGTGATGTTCGACCGGCCGATCGGCGCGACGCAGATCCAGCAGGTTCGACTCGCTGACATGCTCACCGCGATCACGCAGGCGCAGCTGCTCAACCTCCAGCTCGGCCGGCTGAAGGACCAAAACCGCGTCCGCGCGCAGCAGGTCTCGCTCGCGAAACGCGCGAACTGCGACATGGCGTGCAACATCGCCCGCGAGGCGCGACGCCTGCTCGGAGCCAACGGCATCCTCGTCGAGTACGCCGCCATGCGCCACATGGCGAACCTCGAATCGGTCTACACGTACGAGGGCACCCACGACATCCACGGACTGATCCTCGGCCAGGACCTGACCGGCTTCGCCGCATTCTGATTCGCCGGCATCGCCGCCACGGACATTCGCCTCGGTTCGATGCGCGGCTTAAGGCCGCGGCATGCAGCATCGGCACGCCAGGCTGCCGATTCCGCACGGCAGGTCGCGCCCGCGTAGAGCGGAAATGGCGCTGCCGCGCGAGTTTTTCAGTGGAACGCAGCCTGCCCGTCCCTAGCGGTGACACAAGCACCCGGAACGTGACGCCGGTAGCAGCCGCGCATCGAGGCTATGGAGTTCCGATCGAGGCGCGACGGCGCACGACAAAGGCTAGGAGGCGTAGCACAATGACATCGAACACGAATCGCAGCCCGATCGCGGGCACGGGCAAGTCCATCCGGTACGCGGCCGCGCTGACGCTGGCGGTTGTGGCAGGGCTGGGCGCATGCCAAACGTCACCGGCCGAGCCGGCGCCCGCAGCGGCGCTACAGGCCGAAACACCGTCGGAGGACCACCGAAGTCGCGGCCCGATGGCAAACGCCTTGTTCCGGTTTCCCGAGGAACTCGAGCTGAGCGCGGATCAGCAGGCGGAGGTCGAGCGCATCCGCGCGGAGCTGAGCGAGAAGAACGAGCCGCTTCGCGAGCAGATTCGCGCGACACTCGGGATCTCCGCCGACGACTCGCCTCGCAGGCTCGCGTTCCGCGAGATGACCGAGGATCAACGCGAGGCGGTCCGGCCGGCGGTCGACCAGCTGCGTGAGAACCACCGCGTGGCGAGGGAGCAGGTCCTGGCGGTGTTGACCGCCGATCAGAGAGCGACGCTCGATTCGCTGCGCGCCGAGCGTGCCGCCCGCTGGGCGGAACGCCGGACCGGTGGATCCCGCGCGCGCGGGCTGGGCGGCCCGCCGTTCGCGGGCCGGATGCTCCGGCTCCCATCCGAACTCGAGCTGACCGCGGATCAGCAGACCGAGCTCGAGCGCACCCGCGCGGAACTGCGCGAGAA
>JBOHRM010000252.1:0-2789 GCA_050732715.1 Longimicrobiales bacterium | reverse complement strand
AGCCGGTACGGCGCGGTGATCGCGTTCACCGGCGGCCAGCTCGGCCCCCCGGGTCGTCACTACGACTTCGCGGGTGACTTCGCCGGCACGCCGGTGCTCCTAGCCGCGGGCGACCCCGATACGCACGTGCCGTGGCAACGCGTGGAGGAGAGCGCGATCGTTCTACGCGATCTCGGCGCATACGTCACGCTGAAACGATATCCCGGCCTGGGCCATACGATCAACGCCGAGGAGATCCGGATGGCGCGGAATCTGGTGGAACGAGCAGTCTGACGGGCAGGCGGGTGATGGCCGTGCCGGTGAATACGCCTACCGCGCCGCTCACCCCGACGGACGCGTCCTCGAGCAGGATGGACTCGAATCGTGCGAGTCTATCGAGGTATAGGGCGTAATCGAGATTGAAGACCGCGAGTTGGAGTGTGCCGTTGACCTCGGCGGGGAACGGCCCATCGCAGTAGAGGTACCAGCCGTCGATGTCGGCTGAGTCGCGCGCCGTCAGGTCGATCGAACTCAGCATGACGCGGTCAAAGAGGCCGGGGACGAATCCCACCTGGGCCCGGGGTTCCTGTAGTCCGACGTCCAACTCCTGCGGCGTCCACGCCCGCCGGCACCCTTCAAGCCCAAACGTGCCGGGATCGAGGAACTCAGTGTCGGCCTCGAGCCGGAGCTTGAGCGCGTGATCGGGCTGCGTGCCGGTCCATGCGAGCAGGTGCGGCGGCGCAAGGTCGGCCGGGTCGTACCAGGTCCGGACCTCGATCGTCGCACCCGGGTTGGGCGTGCGGACGACGACCGGCGCCGGCACCTCGGCCTCGCCCGTCACGGCCGTGCCGTCGGGCAACGTGATGTTCAGCTGGTACTGCGCTCCCGGGACGATCGCGTCCGTCGCGCCCGTGTAGCAGCCCGGCGCCAGCGAGTCCGGCGTTTCCGTCACGATCGGGTCGCCCATAGTGAAGCAATCCTCGTCCGCCGCGCCCGCCGCCAGGGTGATGCTCCGGCCTCCACTCGCGACGCGCACGTCGGCGCCTGCCACGGGCACGAGCCGATATGCGGGACCGAACATGCCGCTCGCCTGGTCGACCGACTCGTATCGCGTCACGAGGACCGCCACCCGCCGTTCACCAGCGACGAGCATTGCGTGAACGGCGACCGGTCCGTCATCGACGACGATCGCTGTCGGGTCACGTATGATCTCGCAGCCGCCGGCACCGAGGAGGCAGCATGCGACGAGCGCGTGCCGCAACGAACGGCGTCCGGTATTCAGCTCGGCCATCATCAAAATCTCCATTCGACGCCGAACGTTGGCAGGAACGGCAGTTGGGGCAGATAGCCCAGCTCCCCGTCGTAGCCTCGCACCTCGGCGACGAGTGCATTGCGCGTATTCAACACGTTGAGGATCTGGATGTACGGTGTGAGCGAGCCACGCTGCCCGAACCAGTGCTTGTCGAAGCTCTTACGTGCCGCGACGTCGAGTCGGAAGTAGCCGGGCAGGCGCGCGCCGTTGTGCACGCCGCGGACGGGTGTAGGGCGGAGAGTGGACCACCGGCCGGTGATGGGGTCGAAGCCCACGCCCGGTGTCACGCCGAGCACCGGCGTATACGGCTGACCCGTGCCGAACGCCAGCCGTGCGCTGAGCACGCCGGACCGGCCGAGCGGGAGCGTGCCGCTCGCGTCGGCCAGGTGCCGGCGCTCGAAACGAGGACGGAACGTCTCCCCTCGAATCGCGCGCTCGGCGAACGTGAGTGCATAGGAAACACCGAGCGTTGCACTACCGACGCGGCGGCTCGCCATGATCTCGAGCCCGAGTGTCGAGCCGGTGGCGACGTCGTACTCGTCCGTGATGAGCATCGGCGCATCGATCGGATCAGCTTTCTGCGACGGGACAATGAGGTTGCTGAACCGGCGCGCGTAGGCATCGACCCGCAGCCGCGTCGACGCGGTGCTCCACTCGGCTCCCGTCACGATGTCCGCGGCTCGTGCGGGGCCCACCTCGGCGGGCTGCGCGGTAAGGAAGTCGTAGGCGATGAAGCTGGATGCGATCGACTCGTCGTTGCGCATGCTGCGCATCACCTGCGCGTACGTTCCCGCGCCGAGCGAGAGCGCGAGCGAGGGTGTTGCCTGCCAGCGCACGCCGAGCCGCGGCATCCACGCGGGGCCGTATGCTCCGGCTTCGAGCAGGCGCAACCCTCCGCGGAGCTTCAATGATGCGGAAGGCGACCACTCGTCCTCGATGTACGCGGCGAGCGTCCACGGCCTGCTCGTCTCCGCGAACGGCGTGATCAGGTCTTCATCGAATTCGTTGAAGGTCTCGATCTCGTGATCGAACACGTAGCCGTCGAATTGCACTCCGGCGCGCAATGTGTGTTCGGCACGGAACCAGCTTGCGTCGAAGGCGGCGAGCACGTCGTGGATGCGCGTGCGCGCGTCGACGTTCGGCACCGTGTCGGGTGGCGCGCTAATCTCGTGGCAGCCGGTCGTATCGCAAACGATTTCGAGCTCCCCCAGGTACTCTGACGCGTCGAAGTCGCCGCGGAATCCGCTGTACGCGGCACGGGCCTCGAGTAGCAGGTTGCCGCCGACCGGTTGGCGCCACGACGCCGCGAGCATGCGCGAGCCCCAGTTGAAATTCATCTCACCGCTGAGATCCTCTTCGAGCTTGCCTTGGGGCCGGAACGATTCGCCGTCGATGTACGCGGAGATCGTGAGTGATCCGAGCGCGCCGACGGATCGCGTCGCTTTGAGGTAGGCATCGGAGAAGCCGTACGGGATGCTGAACGGGATGATCCCGAGCG
>JBOHRM010000251.1:0-8359 GCA_050732715.1 Longimicrobiales bacterium | reverse complement strand
GGAGGGCGAAGCCCAAGCGCGGCGTCTCGGCGAGATCCTCAGGCGCAAGCGCGTCCCCATCGGCGAGGTGCTGACGAGCCCGGTGTTTCGAACGTCGGACAGCGCCGAGCTCACATTCGGCCGCGCCGAACGCAGCGATGCCCTCTGGACCAACGAAGCGCAGGACACCGCGGAGCTCCGGCGCCTGTTCACCAGCGAGCCCGCCCCCGGCACAAACCGCGCGCTCATGACACACCAGGGGATCCTGTACCCGATCACCGAGCTCGAGCGCGGCTCGATCCGCGAAGGCGATTGCGTCATCATCGATCCCGACGGCGGCGACAGCTTCGAGATCGTGGACGTGCTCGGTCCCGACGAATGGGCTGCCCTCCGCTCCGGCGCGACGCAGGACACGCAGCCGTTGCACGAGCCGGCGGCGTTCCGGGCATCGCAGACGTCGCAGGCATCCGAAGCTGCGCGCGCGATCGCCGCCGCGCGCCGGGGCGGCATGATCATCGTCTGCCGTCACGCAATCACCGGTTCGACGAGCGAGGTCGAGCCCGTCGACTACGAGGACCCCGCGACGCAGCGGCTCCTGTCACCGGAAGGCGAGCGGCAGAGCGAGGCGATGGGCCGGGCGTTCCGGCGCCTCGGCATCGAAGTCTCGCGCGTCATCGCCAGCCCGATGCACCGTGCGCACCGGACCGCCGAGCTCATGTTCGGACGGCCGCCCGTCATCGACAGCATCTGGCACACGAACGGCAGCGACTACGGCGGTCCGCCCCGCGGCGGCCGGTTACACGTCCTCGCGACGCCCGTGCCCAACGGCAACCATGTCATCATCTCGCACATCGGCACGATGGCGTCGGTCATACCGGAGGCCGAAGGCGACATCGGCGAGGGCGACTGCGTCGTCGTTCAGCCCGCGGGCGAAACGTTCCATGTCGTCGGCGTCGTGCCGTGGCGAGCCTGGAGCTCCGGCGACACCTAGTGGTCCACCAGTGGCCCGTCACCGAGGTTCTGACGGCCTGCTCGTCACGGGCGGCTTTCGGGCCTCACGATTGACGAGTTGACCGAGCGTCTGAACGCCTGGCGCCCGGTTGCGTTCGCGGCGTCGTCGCTCGCGCGCGAGCGCATTTTGGCGCTGCTCTCGTCGTTCTTCGGGGCGCTCGCGCTGCTCCTTTGCGTAATCGGCCTCTACGGCACGCTCTCGTACAATGTCGCCCGACGGCGCAAAGAGATCAGTGTGCGGCTCGCGTTGGGCGCCGCGCCCGCGCGTGTCCTGCGCATGGTGCTGCGCGAGGCGGGTGCGATCGTGTGCGCCGGTCTGGCGATCGGCGTGACCGCAGCATTGGCGAGCACACACCTGATGTCCTCCTTCCTATTCGGACTGAGCGCAACCGACCCCAAGACGATTCTGGCCGCCTTGGTCGTGCTGACTGTCGCAGCATTCGCGGCAAGTGCGCTGCCGGCCTGGCGCGCCGCGAACACGGACGCGCTGATCCCATTGCGTGAGGAGTGAGCCGGGCGGACTGAGGCCTGCCCAGCGCTCATCGGACGCAGGATTCCGAAGCGGCCCGCGACGGGCACGACGCACTTTCCTTGACTGCGGGCGGCTGTGGCGTTTTCGTTGCGAGGGTTCGGGCGGGCATCTTTCCCGATGGCTCGGCCATGAAATCGGTAGCAACCTTGCGCACCTATGCGTACAACAACCCAGAGCGCAGATGAAGGCGACCGAGACTGCGCGGGCTTATCGGCGTCGGGCCGAAGCACGCGAGGCAGAACGCGTGACGCGCCACGAAGCCCTTCGCCACCAGGCTCGACGAATGGCCGCGCGGCTGCGCGAGGTTTTCGGTCCGCGAGTGCGGGTTTACCTGATCGGTAGCGTGCGTGACCTCGAGCGTTTCCGTACAGACTCAGACATCGATCTCGCTGTCGAGGGTCTCGACCCTGCAGAATATTGGCAGGCATGGAGCATCGTCGAGGCGCTGGCCGAAGCAACCGGAGTCGACCTGATAAGGCTTGAAACGGCCGCGAACTCGCTGCGCGAATCCGTACACACCGAGGGCGAGGAATTGCTTTGACCGAGCGACAGCGGGAGGCACGGCGGCTGCGACTTCCTCGCGCGGCTCGAGGAGACCATCTCGGCCGTCATCGAGGAGTGCGAGCGGGGCGCGTAGCCTCCTCGAAACCGTACGGGAAGATGCCACGCTGCTCGGCATCTCGCCGAACGCTTCGGCGCTGCGGCTGCACCGCGCCTGGAAGCTCTTGCGCGAACCAGTCGAAACATGAGGATCACCCTACGCATCGGGCGCGACGCCGGCCACGCCGTCGACCAGGAACGTCGTGACGGAGCTGGCGGGCACGGTCAGCATCGCGCCGTGACCCTCGACCGGTGCCGGCTCTCCGATGATGAGCGCCCCGTCCGCGCTGGTAACGACCGGCGTGACCGTCGCGCCGGGCTCGACGGAGCCGAAGGCGGAGAGATCGAGCGTGACGTGACGGCCGCGATCGCTGTCGTTGATATGGACGACGATCGCCGTCCGGCCCGAAGCCGAGATTGCCGCCACGCTCGAGACGTCGTCGACATTCACGAAGCGGTCGCCGGGGCGGATGTGATGGGTGAAGTTGCGAATCGTATGGTACTTGGTATTCATATAGATTGGGCAGGTATCGAGCGTATCCCGGGCGGTGCAATCGAACCGGATGTGGATGCTGCCCCAGTTTCCGCCCGCCGACCCGCCGCGTGGCGCCATGTTGTCATAGTCCTCCACGGGCTGCCAGAACAGCCATGCCGAGGGCTCGAGCTCTCGGATGTCATCGACGATGTGCCTGGCGATGCCAAGGCCCGGCTCCATGCTCTCGAAGTCGCGGCCTTCGCCGAACGACCCTTCCACCTCGCTCATCCAGAGCCGCTTGTCCTCGCCTTTCGCGATGTCGCGAACCGCGGTGCGCCTCTCGGTGCCGTAGGTGTGCACATTGAGCTGGGCGACGTGGTCGCGAACGTCGGCCGCGTAGGAGCTCGAGTTTCTGATGAAGAGACCCGGGTTGGTCTCGTCCATCGCGGCGATGACCGCATCCGTGGCGGCCTGATCCAGCTCGGCGGCCAGAGAGCGAATGACGGCTTGCTGGAGCTCGGGTCCCATGTGTGCGCCTTCCTGGCGGGCCACCGGCTCGCCGTCGTCACTCAACCGGGTGCTCCAGTACGACGTGTTCGGCTCGTTGAACGGTTCGATGGTACTGAACTCGATGCCGTGGGCTGCCTCCAGGCGTTCGACGACCCCGACGAGGTACGCGGCGAAGTCGTCAACGCTCTTGGTCCTCAGCTGGTCCTCATTTGCGTCGAAGCCTCCGGAGACATAGCCGCTGACGGTCATGAACCAGGGCGGCGAGTTGCTGAAGGCCTCCCACCGGTCGATGCCGGCCTTGATCCGGTCGATCCACCAGCGTTGCGTCTTGTCGGCGTCGGCGTTCCAGTGCCGCGGGTCGGCCGGATCCCACCAGTCGACGTCGCCGTGCGCGATGCCATCGGGCGCGGCCCACCATCCTTCCACGGCGCCGCCCGGCCGCAGGTAGTCCCCGACGTCGGGGGCGTTTCCGCCGCCGATGTTGTATCTGGCGATGTTGAGGGCGAGGCCGTTCTCGCCGAAGACCATGTCGGCGAGACGCTCGCGGATCTCGTCGGGATAGCTGCCCGTCGCGTTGGCGAACCAGCCCAGGCTCGTGCCCCAACCCTCGAAGATCTGTCCGTGGTAGGACGGGTCCACGCGGATGGTCACGGTGTCCATGTCGGCCTGGGAGGCCGCAGAAGCCGCCAGCGCCTGACCGGGTAGCGCGCTACCCAGGGCGACGAGCGCGCCGATGCCCATGAGGCCGGCGCGCCGGCGGAGTGTGGTGAGTCGGCTCATCGGGATCTGCCCTCCTGTCGCGAGTCGCGAGCTCATCTTAATCGCGCGATGGTACGACCGCAGCTCCCGGCCCAGGGTCACCCGGGCGCGCGGCGGCGAGCCGAACGGCTACGAGGGAGCTATCGTGTTTGCAACGACGGGCGAACAACCCCGGCGCGCAACATGTGCGTGCCCGCCCCACGTCGACAGGATCCAACAAACTCATACAGTGTAAGCAGCTGCAACCAAACGAGTTAATCTGCTGTGCCAACGAGGGCACAGCGGTCGAGAACAGCCCGACAAAAAACAGATCGTGTTCGAGAACGGACCCGGAATCGGTTCGCCCCGTAGAAACCAGGCACGAACGCGTGGCGGCGTCGTCGCGCTCGCCATCACGTTCTTCGCCGCGGCCTGTGCTTCCGCGAATTACGTCAGCGCGCCGACGCAGGATCAGCCACGCCCAACGCCGCCCGCCAACAGCATCACGAATCACGTGATCCTGATCTCGCTCGACGGGCTGCGGCCCGACGCGATCGGCAGGTTCCCGACGCCCACGCTCGAGCGCCTCATGCAGGAGGGCAGCTACACGCTTACGGCGAGCACGATCGTGCCAAGCAAGACGCTTCCATCGCATACCTCGATGCTAACCAGCGAACCGCCCGAGGAACACGGCGTGCTGTGGAACGAGGCGTTTGGCGCCCCTAACACGACCATCGCAATTCCGACGGTGTTCAGCGCCGCCCGGGCTGCGGGATACACGACGGCGGCCTTCTTCAGCAAACCCAAGTTTCGGTACCTGCAAGCACCCGGAACCCTCGACTACTCCCAGGCGCCTGGCGGTTTGTGGGGACGTTGGTCGAACGAACAGACCGCGCAGGACGTCGAAGCGTATCTAGCAAAGGCGCGGCCGAACCTCCTTTTCGTGCACCTGCCCGACCCCGATCATACCGGGCACCGTGATGGCTGGATGAGCGAAGCCTACGGACTCGCCGTGACGGCCGCCGACGCCGCGGTCGCGCGCATACTGGGTGCGGCCGATCGGGCGTACGGACCTCAAAACTACACCGTCATCGTCACTTCCGATCACGGGGGTCACGGCCGAGGCCACGGCACCGCCGATCCGCGCGACACGACGATCCCCTGGATCGCCTGGGGAAGCGGCGTGAAGGCAGGATCTCGCGTCCACTCGTCGGTCCGGACACTCGACACCGCGCCAACGGTCCACTCGCTGCTCGGTGTGCCCGTGCCCGAGACGTGGAACGGCACGCCCATCCTCGAAGCGTTCGAGCAAGCCGCGACCACCGTCGCCCCATGAAGCGCTCGGGGCAACGAACCTGATGCGCGGGTCGAGCTACTGCGACCATTCGGTCGGCTCGCGATCCCAACGGTGATTCGCAAGCTCCGCCAGGAGCTCATCAGGAAGCGCCTGCCCATCGCTCGTCGCCAGGTTGGAACGGACGTGTGAGCGCTTCCTCATCCCGGGGATCACCGTGCTCACGGCGGGATTGCTCAGGACGAAGCGCAGCGCCATCTCCGCCATCGTGAGGCCCTCCGGCACGAGAGGCCGCACCGCCTCCGCGTGCTCGACGCTCGCCGCGAGATTCTCGGGGACGAAGTAGGTGTTCCGCCAATCGCCCTCGGGCCAGCGGGTCTCCCGCGTCAGCGTGCCCGTCAACGTTCCTTCATCGAACGGCACCCGCGCGATCACCGCGACACCGTGTTCGACGCACAGTGGAAAGAGCTCGTCCTCGGGCGCCTGATCGAAAATGTTGTAGATCACCTGCACCGCATCGACTTGACCGGTCCGCACCGTCTCGAGCGCGTTCCACGGCTCCCACCGGTTGATGCTGATGCCGACGCCGCCCACCCGACCTTCTCGCCTCAGATCAGCGATCGTGCGCTGCCAACGCTCGTCGTTCGCCCACGCATCCTCCCAAACGTGAAACTGCATGAGGTCGATACGCTCGAGCCCGAGGTTGTCGAGGCTGCGCTCGGTATACTCACGAATGTGGTCCGGCGGGAACGTCTCATCCAACGTGAAGCCCCGACGGGACGGCCACGTGAAATTCTTCGGCGGAATCTTCGTGGCGACGTAGAGCTTCCGATCGGGATGCGCACGGACGTGCTCGCCGAGCAGCCGCTCGCTATGCCCTCTCCCGTAACCCCAAGCCGTATCGTAGAAGTCGCAGCCGAGCCGGACGGCCTCGTCCAGCGCGGCCCGAGACTCGGCATCGTCCGAGCCGGTCCAGCCGCCCATGCCCCACATGCCGTAACCGACTTCGCTCACCTCCCAGCCCAGCCGGCCGAATGTCCTGTGTCTCACTTCGCTCCCCCGCGGTGCCTGGCCGGGACGGATTCTATGCGGTAAGGCCTCGACACAACAGGCAGCGTCCACTCCTGTGGTCGCGCGACAGCCCGTCAACGCCCGCGCCTCACCCGCCTCCGCGCCAGTCTGCTGGTGGCCGGACATCCAGCGTGACGCCAGCACTCTTGACACCGCGCCGGCGTTGTGCTACGCTCGTAGCATTGTGCTACTTCCGTAGCATTTGGCCGCGCGGCGACGGCGCCGGGCGCGGCCGGCGTGTCCAACTGTCGAGCGCGCGGCGCGCGTGCTCTTGATCGAGAAAGACAATGGCCCAGACACCGCATGTTCATCTGACGCGACGCGAGCGGCAGATCATGGATGGGCTGTACGAGCGTGGTGAGGCGACGGTCGCGGAGGTGCTGGCGTATCTTCCGGACGCGCCGAGCTACTCGGCGGTTCGTGCGATGCTGAGGAAGCTCGAGGAGAAGGGACATCTGCTGCACGAGGAGCGGGGACCGCGCTACGTGTATCGGCCCACGCTGCCGCGCGAAGCGGCGCGGGAATCTGCTGTGCGGAGGCTGGTTCGAACGTTTTTCGAGGGGTCGCCGACTAAGACGGTCGCGGCGATCATCGATTCGTCCGCGACGAAGCTGTCGCGTAAGGAGCTGGACGAGCTGTCGGCGTTGATCGAGAGGGCACGCAAGAGGGGGCGCTGATGATCGAGCGGATCGCGGGAATGGTGGCGCAGGTGAGCGCGGCGATCGGCGCCGATGCGGATCGATACGCCGACGCCGAGAGCTGGGCGGTGATCGCGTCGGTGTTCGACATTGCGGTCAAGGGGTTGCTGATCGTGGCGGCGGCGGGCGTGGCGGCGTATCTGCTGCGCGGCGCGTCGTCGGCGGTGCGCCATTTCGTCTGGACGTTGGCCGCGGCGGCGCTGGTTGCGCTGCCGGTTTTCGCGTTGGCGATGCCGCGGTGGCAGGTCGCCGTGCCTGGCCTTCGCCGCGCGGAACGGCCGGTCGCGGAAGCGGCGGCCGTGGCCGAGGCGACGGTTCATGAGATACACGTGGCGAGGTCGCGCAAAGTCATCGTGGTTCCTGGACGTCAGACGGGATCGACCGTGATCGTCGGCGTACCGGACGTGGTGGTGATCGAGCGGCCGAAGGCGGCGCATGCGCCGCATGCGCCGGTGCCGCCGGCGTGGCCGGTACCGCCGAGCTGGGTCCGTGTCGAACCCTTGCGCCCGACGCGAGCTCCGCGGGCGTGGTCATCGCCGTCGGATCTTGCGCGGCAGGTGCGCGAGGAGGTGAGGCGTGCCGCGGAGGCGGCACGGGAGGAGGCGAGGCGTGCCGTCGAGGCCGCGCGAGAAGAGGCGAAGCGTGCCACGGACATGGCGCGCGCGGCGGCGTTCGAGGCGGCGCTCGAGGCGGAGCTGGAAGCGCGTGAGGCGGCGCGGGCCGCGCTCGAACGCGAGCTCGGGGTGCGGGCTCGGCTACGCTTGGAGCTCGAGCGCGAAGACAGCGCGGCGGCGCTCATGATCGGAGCGGCCGCGATGCCGTCGGCGGGTGGTTCGTTCGCTGCATCATTTCCGTCGCCGCCGCGGTTCCCGGGTGGCGTGTCGTGGACGTGGTTGGCGATCGCGCTTTGGCTGGGCGGCGTGGCCGTCGTGATGGTCCGAGTCGCGGTGGGCGCGGCCCGTGTGCGCGCGCTGGGGAGGCGATCGTGGTGCATCGAGCGCGGCTGGCCGGTGCCGCTGCTGCGCCGGCTGTGCGCCGAGCTCGGCATCGAGCGGCGGGTGAAGCTGCTCGAGGGTGACGCCGCGGCGATGCCGCTGACGTGGGGCGTGCTGCGGCCGGTCGTGCTGTTGCCGGCGTCGACGGCGCAGTGGCCGGCGGCCCGACTCGAGGCCGTGCTGCGTCATGAGCTCGCGCACGTGCGGCGCTTCGATGTGCTGACGCAGCTGATCGCCGAGATCGCGTGCGCGCTGCACTGGTTCAATCCGCTCGTCTGGCTCGTCGCGAAGCGGCTGCGCATCGAGCGCGAGATGGCGTGTGACGACGATGTCATCGCCTCCGGCTCACCGCCGGCGGACTACGCCGCCGATCTGGTCGAGCTCGCGCGCTCGCTGCGCCCCGCGCCCGCCACGTACGCGGCGATCGCGATGGCGCGGCCGGCGCACTTGAAGGAC
>JBOHRM010000250.1:0-6585 GCA_050732715.1 Longimicrobiales bacterium | reverse complement strand
GTCTGGTCGGTCCTTCGGGTGGTGGCAAGTCCACGATCGTGAGTCTGGTCGCGCGTTTCTACGACGTGACCGGTGGTGCGGTCCTGATCGACGGCATCGACGTGCGCCGACTCGAAACCGGCCACTTCCGCCGGCAGATCGGCATGGTGCTCCAGGACCCGTATCTCTTTCACGCAACCGTCCTCGAGAACATCCGTTACGGCTTGCCGCGCGCATCGCTCGGCGATGTGGTCGCGGCCGCGCGCGCGGCGAACGCGCACGACTTCATCTGCACCCTGCCCCACGCCTACGATACGCTCGTGGGCGAACGCGGCCAGACGCTCTCGGGCGGCGAACGCCAGCGCATCTCGATCGCACGCGCCATCCTGCACGACCCGCGCATCCTGATCCTCGACGAGGCGACCAGCAGCGTGGACACGGAGACCGAACGCGCGATCCAGGAGGCGCTCGAGCGATTGACCGCCGGCCGTACCGTGTTCGCGATCGCGCACCGGCTCTCGACGCTGCGTCGAGCGTCGCGACTGTTCGTGATCGCCGATGGCCGCCTGGTCGAGACCGGCACACACCACGAGCTGGTTCGGCTGCCGGACGGCCGCTATCGCAAGCTGTACGAGCTCCAGCTCCAACTTCAATAGGAGACGCATGACCGGCACCCGCTTCAGGACGCGCGCGCACCCGGCCTCGGAATCGAAATCGCAACCCGCCGGCTTGACCCTCGAGCGCGCCGTGGATGGCCGGCTGCGCGCACACGTCGATGACCACATATCCATCGTGCACGTTCATCGCTGCTTCCCCTGGTCCGCGCCAGAGCGCTTCATCTCTCTGCGCAACGCCGATGGCGAAGAAATTGCGCTGGTCACGGATCCCGCCGAGCTGACCGACCACGCACGCGCCGTGCTCGAAGTGGCCCTGGCCGAGGCGAGCTTCGTCTTCGATGTCGAGGCGGTTCTCGAGATCGAGGAAGAGGTCGAGCTACGCAGCTGGCGGGTGCACACCCATCAGGGCCCGCGTCGATTCCAGACCCGACTCGACGACTGGCCGGAAAGGCTGCCCGGTGGCGGGCTGCTGATCCGCGATGTCACGGGCGATTTCTATCGCGTCGGCGACGTCGCAGCGCTGGACCGCAGGAGCCGGTCGCTGCTCTGGGCGTTCGTCGACTGACGCTTGTCGAAACCAGTGGCAGTCGACGATCGATGGCCGTAATGATGAGATGTCAATGCCAAAAGCTGATGACTGGACGCGTGTTCCCCATGCCGCCGCCGCGACCCCAACGATCGATGAAACGGGTGGTTGCGGGAACTCGCAACTCGGAGCCCGCCAACTCGCAACCGTTCTACTCACTCGGGTGCCGCCAGCGATTCTTCACCGCGACCATCGGCAGGAAGCCAGGCGGGTCGGCCGCCGTTGACGGAGACGAGCACGTAGTCACCGAAGCGGCCGAGGATCGGCACGGGTGCGCCCGGCACGATTTCACCGACGATGTACGAGTCGGCGGTCGGCCGTTCACGCGCCGCCGCGACGGCAGTGAACGGGGCCTCGCCGATCGGCACGTCGGCCGGCTCGAGGTGGCGGCCCGCGATGAAGCCGTGCGTGCCGTCCGGCAGGCGCACGCGGTACCAGGATCCAGCCGCGGCGAGCACGTGCACGGCGGTGTGACGCGGCAACTCGGCGAGCGCGGTCGCCCGCTCCGCCGGCGCCGCGCGCAGCCGCAACCCATCCGTGGACGCGCGCGTCCACCGGCCGATCGCGGCCGTGTCGACTGCGAGATCGGGCGGCGCGTAATGGCTGCTGGCCACGAACGGCTGCGGATCGACGGGCCCCTCGCCTCGACGGTAGATGCCGAAGTGCAGGTGCGGCGGCGTCGTGCGCGCGTTGCCGGTGTTGCCGACGAAGCCGAGCGTGTCGCCGCGCCGGACGAATGTGCCCGAAGCGACGTGCTGGCTGTCGAGGTGTGCGTAGTAGAGCGACAACCCACGCTCCTGGTCACGCACCCACACGACCTTGCCGCCGCGCGGTGTGATCCGCACGCGCGCCGTAACACCTTGCGAAGCCGACAGCACCGGTGTCCCGCGGTCCGCGAAGATGTCGACCCCGTGATGGGATCGGCGGCCGCCGTCGCGGTTGTCGCCGAAGACGCTGCCGATGTCCGGGTTGTCGGCGCCCTCGACGGGGAACGCGAGCGAGGGGCCGACGACGATCGACAGCATATAGCGTCCGCCGCGCAGCAGCTCGGGCTGAACACGCACGATGTACTCGCCGCCGCGGCGTGCCTCGAACGAGAGGGTGCGAGCCTCCTCGTCGGCGCTCGCGATCCGGTCCGGTTCCCCCAGCGAGTCTCGAGGCGCACGGAACGCATCCAGGAACACGATCGCTCGGGGGTCGGTGTCGAGCGAGACGTCTACGTTGATCCGCTGGCCGCGCTCTGCGGAGACACGCAGCGCGACGGCCTGGGCGTCGTCGACGGCAAGGTACCCGACCTCCCGGAACGGCGACGTGACGAGCGGCGCATCGCGGAGCGAATGCTCGCCGTTCACCACCCAGTCCCGGCCTAATGCCGTGGAATCGAGGCCGGCATCGGCGAGATTCTGGATGTACGCCTCACGTGCCGTCTCCGGCGTGATACGTTCGCGAATTTCCTCGACGGGACCGCACGCGCCGATTGCCACGAGCAGCGTCAGCGCGAGGACGCGCCGCGGCGCGCACGGGGGTGGGGTTGGCATACTCACCATGTACGAAGCTTCTGCATGGCCGGTTCCAAACCTTGACCTTTCCCCTGCTGCGAGCTAGTATTCACGTCAAATAGCCGAACGGCGGATGGATTTGTTGGGCCGCTTGCTACCGCCGGGCGAAGCATATGATGCATTGGCCTTCGCCGAAACAAAAGCCTAAAGTGCCGGGCACGGTACAAACCGAATGGATACCCGACCCCGCACTCGAAAGCGTGCGGGGTTTTTTGTAGCAACGGCGACCCGGAGATCCATGAGCGGTTCGCGGTATCTCGAAGTGCTGAAGGAACGCGTCCTCGTGTTCGATGGCGCGATGGGCACGAGCATCCAGCAGCTCAGGCTCGGCGAAGCTGATTTCGGCGGGCCGGGCCTCGACGGCTGCAACGATCACCTCGTGTTGTCGCGGCCGGACGCGATCGAGGAGGTCCACGCCTCGTTCCTGGACGTGGGCTGCGACGTCGTCGAGACGAACACGTTCCGTGCGAACCGGCTCACGATGCGGGAGTACGGCCTCGATGACCGCGTTCTCGAGCTGAACCGCGCGGCCGCCGCGCTGGCGCGCCGCGTCGCTGACCGGTTCACCACCGCGGACCGGCCGCGCTTCGTGGCCGGCAGCATCGGACCGAGTGGGTTCCTGCCGAGCACGTCCGACGCCACGCTCGGCAACATCGGCTTCGAGGAGCTGGCCGCCTTGTTCGCCGAGCAGGCGCGCGGCCTGGTCGAGGGCGGCGTCGACGTTTTGCTGGTCGAGACGAGCCAGGACATCCTCGAGGTCCGTGCGCAGATCGTGGGGATCCGTCGGTTCCTGCGCGAGTCCGGCGCGCGTGTCCCGATCCAGGCACAAGTCACGCTCGACACCTCCGAGCGCATGCTGCTCGGCACCGACATCGCAGCGGCGCTCACGGTGCTCGAGGCGATGCGCGCCGACGTGGTCGGGCTGAACTGCTCGACCGGTCCCGAGCACATGCGCCAGCCGGTGCGATATCTGTGCGCGCATGCGCGGGTCCCGGTCAGCGTGATCCCGAACGCGGGCATCCCGCACAATGAAGGCGGCGAGGCGGTGTATCCGCTGACGCCGGAGGAGCTTGCGCGCGCGCACGAGGAATTCGTGACACGCATCGGCGTGTCGATCGTCGGCGGCTGCTGCGGCACCACGCCCGAGCACCTGCGGCTCGTGGTCGAGCGCGTGCACGGCATGCGGCCGCTGCGCCAACCCATCGCGCCCCAGCCGCTCGCGGCGAGCGCGATGACGTCGTTCGCGTTGAAGCAGGACCCGCCGCCCACGCTGATCGGCGAGCGCGTGAACGCACAAGGCTCGCGGGCGGTCAAGCGGATGCTGCTCGCGGACGACTACGACGGTGTGCTCGAGGTCGCGCGTGATCAGGTCGACGGCGGCGCGCATCTGCTGGATGTGTGCGTCGCATTGACCGAGCGGCAGGACGAGGCCGAGCAGATGGGGAAGCTCGTGAAGCTGCTCGCGCAGACCGTCGAGACGCCGCAGGTCATCGACACCACGGAACGGGACGTGGTCGAGGCCGCGCTCGCGCAATATCCCGGCCGTGCGATCGTGAACTCGATCAACCTCGAGAACGGGCGCCAGCGCATCGATGACATCGTGCCGCTCGTCGCCGAGCACGGCGCCGCGGTCATCGCGCTCACCATTGACGAAGAGGGAATGGCGAAGACGGCCGATCGCAAACTCGCCGTCGCTCGCCGCATCCACGACATCGTCACGACCGAGTACGGCCTCGAGCCGGACGCGCTGATCTTCGACGCGCTCACGTTCACGCTCGCGACCGGCGACGCCGAGTTCCGTGCTAGCGCGGTCGCGACGATCGACGGCATCCGCCGCATCAAGGTCGAGCTGCCAGGCGTGCTCACGAGCCTCGGCGTGTCGAACGTGTCGTTCGGCCTCGGCAAGCACGCGCGGGCCGTGCTCAACTCCGTATTCCTGCACCATTGCGTCGGGGCCGGCCTCGACATGGCGATCGTCAACCCCGCGCACGTCACGCCTTACGCCGAAGTCGACGCCGAGCAGCGCGCACTCGCGGACGACCTCATCTTCGACCGCCGCGAGGACGCGCTCGAACGCTTCATCGCGCATTTCGAGGCGGTCCAGATCGATGACGACGCCGCCGTCGATCCGACCGAAGGCATGACGCCCGACCACGCGGTGCACTGGAAGATCCTGCACCGCAAAAAGGACGGCATCGAGGAGCTCGTCGACCGCGCGATCCGCGCGCGCGCCGAGAACGGGGCCGGCCCGATGTCGCTCAATGACGCTGGCGTCGAAGTCCTGAACACCGTGCTGCTCCCCGCGATGAAGGAGGTCGGCGACAAGTTCGGCGCGGGTGAGCTGATCCTGCCGTTCGTGCTCCAGTCGGCGGAGGTGATGAAGCGCGCGGTCGCACGGCTCGAGACCTATCTCGACAAGGTCGAGGGTCAGACGAAGGGGAAGGTCGTGCTCGCCACCGTGTTCGGGGACGTGCACGACATCGGCAAGAGCCTGGTCAACACGATTCTCACCAACAACGGCTACACCGTCTTCGACCTCGGCAAACAGGTGCCGATCAACACGATCGTCGAGAAGGCGGTCGAGGTCGGCGCGCACGCGATCGGGCTCTCGGCGCTGCTCGTGTCGACGTCGAAACAGATGCCGCTGTGCGTGCAGGAGCTGCACTCGCGCGGATTGTCGTTCCCCGTGCTGATCGGCGGCGCGGCGATCAACCCGTCATTCGGGCGCATGGCGTCGTTCATCGATCAGGACAGCGGCGAGTTGTACCCGTCCGGCGTGTTCTACTGCAAGGACGCGTTCGACGGTCTCGCGGCGGTAGACCGGCTGGTCGACGCGGGGGCGCGTGTCGAGTTCATCCGCGCGCGGCACGACGAGGTCCTCGAGGGTGTCGCGAAGCGAGCCGCGCTCCAGGAGAAGGCGAGGGCGATGCGGCCGGCCGGCAACGGCCGGCGCGTCTCACGCGACGTCGAAATTCCGACGCCGCCGTTCTACGGCGTAAAGACGCTCGAGCGGCTGCCGCTCACGGAGCTGTTCCGCTACTTCGACCTGAACACGCTCTACCGGCTGCACTGGGGCGCGAAGAACGCAAAAGGCGAGGAATGGGAGCGTCTCGTGCGCGAGGAGTTCGAGCCGCGGCTCGAGCGCTATCGTACCGAGACGCTCGCGGGCGGTCAGGTCATGCCGCGGGCGGTGTACGGCTATTTCCCGGCAGCCGCCGACGGCGACGACCTCGTGATCTTCGATCCCGCGTCACCCGGCCGCGAGCTCGAGCGCTTCCCGTTCCCGCGCCAGGCCGACCGCGATCGGCTCTGCCTCGCCGATTATTTCGCGCCCGCGGACGGCACGCGCCGCGACGTCGTCGCGCTCCAGATCATCACGACCGGCGATCGCCTGCTCGACCGATCACAACAGCTCATGCAGCGCGGCGACTACGGCGAGGGCTACTACCTGCACGGCTTCGGCGTACGGCTCGCCGAGGCGGGCGCCGAATACGTGCATCGCATGATCCGCCGCGAGCTCGGCATCCCGACGAACCGCGGGCTCCGCTACTCGTGGGGGTACCCGGCGTGCCCGGACCACCTCCAGCACCACACGTTGTTCCGCCTGCTGCCCGGTCGCGAAACGCTCGGCATGGAGGTGACCGAGGCCGGCGCGCTCGAGCCCGAGCTGTCAACGGCAGCACTGGTGGTGCACCATCCCGATGCCAAATACTTCGGTACGTGAGGCTTGAGTAGATATTCCATGGCTGACGCCACGGCGCGTGGCAGGAATTCTCGCGCAAACGCGCGAAGTGCGCAAAGCGAACGCGAAGATCGCTGCCGAGCGGTCTTCGCGTATCCTTGG